>JAGDMY010000173.1 GCA_017860765.1 Chloroflexota bacterium
GATACCTCCAGACTAGCACAAACCTCCAGGTTTGTATAGGATTCATCGAAAGATTGACACAACCGACCCTCCCGAGTAGACTAATCTAAGGCGGCTGCATTTTTCGGCTTCATCATCACTATATTGAAAGCTCCATTGTCTCCCATCCAGAGAGGTGTTGCCATCAGGAATCATATACCAAATATTATTCAGAGCTATAAGTTCTCCCCTGAGTATTATTGCCATTCTGAAAAGGCCCTGGAAACCGCCCTCAGTCAGGTCGCCCTTTACAAGGACTGGAAAGCCCTTGACCCGGGCCGCAGGTATTCCATAGATCACCGCTATGCCGTTTTGCCAGCCTTGGCCAAGGGCGATATTCGCCGCAATTTCCCACGGGGGCTGCTTCCCTCCGGCCGTGACATCGACCAGGGTTTAGCTAGCGGAGAAATCAGTCTGGTAGAGACCAGTGGAACTACTGACGATAAAATCACCAACATTTGGAACCAAAGATGGTGGGACGACTGCGAGAGAGCTTCCTGGAAACTTAACAACTATATGTCCGGCGTAGCCACCGGGGACCACCGGGAAGCCATTCTTGTCAACGCCTGGAATGTCGGGTTTGTCTCAGACCTCGTGGACCTGCCGCTGGAAAAGAGGCGCTTATCCCGCTTCCTTTATCTTAATGAAAAGACCAATCCCACCCTGTGGTCGATGCAGCTAATGGACCGCATGATCGAGGAATTAAACACCTTTCAACCAGCGGTACTTGAGGCCAATCCCTCCATGCTGGCCAGGTTATGCCGCTATATCAGCTCCCGCAATAGACCTGTCTTCCAGCCCGGTATAATCGTCTTTACCTATGAATACCCTACTAATTTTCATTACCGGCAAATTCAACGGGTTTTTCCAGTTCCCATGGCCAGCTCTTATGGCACAACTGAAACGGGCTATGTTTTTATGCAATGCGAGATGGGAAAGTTCCACCAGAATAGCGATTTTTGCCGGGTGGATTTCCAACCGGTCCTGCCAGAACATGGAGGCCCGCTCCTGGGGCAAATCCTGGTAACGCCCTTCGGTAATCCCTGGAGCTATTTGGTCCGCTTCGATACAGGGGACCTGGTCTGCCTCGAAAGTAGCGGGAAATGTGCCTGCGGCCGGAACTCTGGCCTGATACTGTCTTCAATAGCCGGCCGTAAAGCTAATTTGACGTTGACCTGTTCAGGCAGATTGGTAACCTTATTCGAGCTCGATGGCGCTCTCAGTCGATTGAATGACATTGATGAGTATAAATTGGTCCAGGTGGATACTACCGGCTACCGGCTGCATCTGGTCAGCCCCCGGGGAGATAAATCACGCCTCCGTGATGAAGCCACAGCCGTATTAAGGGAACTTTATGGGAAGACAGCCCGCGTGGAAGTAATTTTTAGCGACTCTATTCTGCCCGAAATTTCAGGGAAATATCTCGTCTCAAAGGCCCTCTTTCCTATAAAACTGGATGGTTTTTTGGATAGCCGTTACGCCCCTGAGAAAAGCTCAACACGGAGTGAACGCCGATGATCAAGCAAAAACCAATCTATTTAATGTCCGGAGGGCGGGGAGCTTCCGAAAAAGCTACCACTTCCATTATGCAGGCGGTTTTTCGAGAAATAGGGAAAGCATCGCCGACCATAGCCTATGTGGGGGCGGCCAGTGATGACAATTGGGTCTTTTACAAATTCGTCTCGGGGATGATTCAAAAGGCCGGCGACTGCCACATCGCCCGGGTAGCACTCTCCTCAAAAAAAGCCGATCTCCAGAAAGCCCGGAATGCCCTGCAATCCGCCGATGCCATCTTCATGAGTGGCGGAGATGTTGAAAGGGGCATGGAAATTTTGCAGGAGAAACTAATGGCGGATTTCCTGCGGGAACTCTTCCAGCAGGGCAAGCTCTTTTTTGGATCTTCTGCTGGCAGCAGTATGCTGGCCAGGGAATGGGTGCGCTGGAGAGACCCTGATGATGAATCGACGGCGGAGCTTTTCCCCTGTCTCGGGTTGGCCCCGGTTATCTGCGATACGCATGCAGAGGGTGATCATTGGGAGGAATTAAAAGCCGCTTTACACTTGAAAGGAGACGGAGCTCAAGGATACGGTATTGCCACTGGTACGTGCCTTAAAGTAGCCCCGGATACCAAGCTCGAAGCTTTGGGAGGCCCGGTGTCTCTATTCCGCAAGGTTGACCAGACAATAGCGAGGCAGCCGGATATCTTACCCATCCGGACTTGAACTACTTTGGAAGAGGGAGATATTCACACACCTGAAAAGAGGAGGACGAACGCTTGCTGGCAAAAGACGCCTATTCAGAAGAGAAAATTACCTACTTTATTAAACCCGGACCGAAGAACAGCGAACACACCCTGCGGCTGGCAATTGAGCGGGCTAAAGTCCGTGGCATAAATAAAATCGTTTTGGCTTCAACGCGGGGAGAAACCACCCGCCTGGCTGCCGGACTTCTGGTTGACAGCGGAATAAAGATGGTTGTTGTCCCGCATCAGTATGGTTTTGGCCCAAACCAAAGGTTCCCGCCTGAACTCACTGCGGAATTGCAGAAGCAGGGACACTCAGTGTACTTCGGCACCATGCTATTCCATACCGAGAATTTTTACGGGGTGAGAATACCCAGCGCTATGGCCACACTCCTGCGAACCTTCTGCCAGGGTATCAAAGTCTGTGTAGAGATTCTTCTCATGGCCACAGACGGCGGGTGTTTAAAGTCAGGCGAAAAAGCAATTGCCGTTTCCGGGACCATACGGGGAGCCGATACGGCTGTGGTAGCTATTGCGGCTCCTTCTACCAGGCTGCACGAGCTTCATATTACCGAGATTATCTGCAAACCCTTCGAAACCAAATCATGGCCGGCTTCCTCCGAGCCTCCTAAAATTTCAGACGTAATTGAGGATAGCGACTGAAAACTCCCGGGCATTGGGGGTCTCACAGTGGCTCTTGACAAAACGGCTATAATCTTCATATAATAATTTGAATTGAATTTCGACCTCAAATGAATCTCTTGGATCCAAGCCTGGAACAAATCCCTGCGTCGGTTGAAGCGATTCTTGTTATTTACTAGGTTAAGCGCGTTTTTATTTTATGTCAAAATATATCTTCGTAACGGGCGGTGTTGTAAGTTCTGTCGGTAAGGGTATAACCGTCGCCTCTATAGGGACTATCCTGAAAAGTCGCAACATCTCTGTCTCTGTATTAAAACTCGACCCATACTTGAACGTAGACCCGGGCACGATGTCACCTTACCAGCACGGTGAAGTCTTCGTCACTCAAGATGGTGCAGAAACCGACCTGGATCTGGGGAACTATGAGAGGTTTATTGATATCGGGTTGAGTGCCGAGTCCAATATTACCTCGGGCCAGATTTATAGCTCGGTTATTGCTAAGGAGAGGCACGGGGATTTCCTGGGTGGAACCATCCAGATTGTGCCCCATCTGGTAGGAGAAATTAAAGAACGATTTAAGCAGTTGGCCTGTAAATCCGGCGCGGATGTGGTTATTATAGAAGTAGGGGGTACTGTCGGCGATATTGAGGGGCAACCTTTCCTGGAAGCCATACGCCAGATGCGCAATGACGTTGGGCGGGACAATGTACTTTATGTACATGTGACTTATCTCCCCTATTTGAACTGTACCCATGAGATAAAAACCAAACCCACCCAGCATAGCGTAAATGAATTACGCCGCATCGGTATTCAGCCCGATGTTATTGTATGCCGCAGTGATTATCCGATTACCGAAAGTATTCGCGCCAAGATTTCCCTCTTCTGCGATGTGCAGAGGGAAGGCGTAATCCCGTTACCGACGGTTTCCAGTATTTACCTCGTCCCTCTGATGTTGGAGGAAGAGGGTCTCGGCAAGTTGCTGGTGGAGAAGCTGAACCTGAAAGCGCAGCCTGCCGAATTGGACCAATGGAAGGAGTTGGTTCGCCGCCTGCAGACGCCGCGGGAACCGATTAACATAGCTCTGGTGGGCAAATATGTAGAGTTGCATGATTCTTATTTCTCGGTACGCGAGGCACTTCATCATGCTGCCCTGCATTATAACCGGGACGTGAATTTGCTCTGGATTCCCTCTGAATCATTGGAGAAGGGCGACACTAATCAGCTGCTGCGCTCGGCACAAGGAATTATTATGCCCGGGGGCTTCGGCATCCGGGGCATTGAGGGAATGATCAAGGCAGCAACTTACGCCAGAGAAAATAAGGTTCCTTACTTAGGCCTATGTCTGGGGATGCAGGTTATGGTTATTGGTTTAACCCGAAAACGAAATACCCGGTTATTGATTTTCTGCCCGAGCAACGGGGTATGAAGAATAAAGGTGGCACCATGAGGCTGGGCAACTACCCCTGTCAATTGAAACCTGGTTCTCACGCTGCGGAAGCCTATGAAAATCGTGAACTGGTAGAAGAACGACACAGGCATCGCTACGAGTTTAATAATGAATATCGAGATATCCTGGAGAAGGCGGGGCTGGTTTACAGCGGTTTATCTCCGGATGGTAAGTTGGTTGAGATCTGTGAGTTGGCCAACCATCCCTGGATGCTGGGTTGCCAATTCCATCCGGAGTTCGGCTCCCGACCGAATCGCCCTCATCCTTTATTCCTGGGCTTTGTCGGCATCGCCAGGAATACCATGCGCGAGGGGGCGCAACCATCGCTGCCCCTTTCGTAACAAAATATGTTCGGTTCGTTGGCCGCAGGATTCCAGGGGTCTGCCTCAAGAGGTAAGCAGCCTGTTTAAATTCCGCTGGGCGTTCAATACCGGACCAATTGTCGCAGGGTATTCTTCTCCTGAGACTAACTTATAGGATGCAAAATAAATAAAAAGAGAGTAAGCAAATGGTACAAAGTGATCCAATCGCTGAGGCTGGCGTCAGCAGCCCTGCCAGCGAAATTAAAATGAATATTACGGACCTGGAGAATAAGACCCGGGATGAACTGCTGGACCTGGCCCGGCAAATGGGGGTCAGTAGCTACACGGGCCTGAAAAAAGGGGAGCTGATAATGCGGTTGCTCCAGGCCCATACTGAACAGCAGGGGAATATCTTCTGCAGCGGCATTCTGGAGACGATGCCAGATGGTTATGGTTTCCTGCGGCAGAGCAGCCTCTTGCCCAGCCTGACCGATGTCTATATTTCTCAATCGCAAATTCGGCGCTTCGGTTTGCGGACCGGCGACATGGTCATCGGACAGGGCAGGCCACCCAAGAATGGCGAAAAATATATGAGCCTCCTGCGGGTTGAAGCCATTAATGATCTTGATCCTGAATTGGCCAAGCAACGGCCAAACTTCGGTTCCCTGACTCCTACCTTCCCCGATAAACTAATCAACCTGGAGGTCCCGGGCAGCAGCGACATCTCTACCCGTTTGGTCAATCTGGTAGCTCCCATCGGGCGAGGGCAGAGAGGTCTGATAGTGTCTCCTCCAAAAGCCGGCAAGACCCTCCTCCTCAAAGCCATCGCTAATGCGATTACCAATAACTATAATGACATTCACGTTTTGGTATGCTTGATCGGGGAGCGTCCGGAAGAGGTCACAGATATGAAACGGGCTGTCAAAGGGGATGTCATCAGCGCCACCTTCGATGAACCCGCGGAAAACCAGACCGGCGTCGCTGAACTGGCACTGGAACGGGCCAAGCGGGTTGTAGAGAGTGGCAAAGACGTCGTCATTTTGCTGGACGGCATCACCCGCCTAACCCGTGCCTATAATCTGGCAATGCCTCCCAGCGGACGAACCCTCTCCGGCGGTATTGACCCGGCAGCCCTTTATCCACCTAAACGGTTTTTTGGTGCCGCCCGTAACACTGCTGAAGGCGGCAGCCTGACAATTATTGCAACCTGCCTGATTGATACCAACAGCCGTATGGACGAGTTGATCTATGAGGAATTCAAGGGGACCGGCAATATGGAGCTCCATCTCGACCGGCGTCTGGCCGAAATACGGGTTTTCCCGGCCATTGATATCCCGCGCAGCGGCACCCGTCGTGAGGAGCTGCTAATGGACGAAAACACTGTCAAACAGGTCTGGCTGCTCCGCCGTATGGTATCGATGATTTCCGCTGATTCTAATAAGTTCTCAGAAGCCTCCGAACGGGTTATCGACCGTCTGCGCCGGACCAAAAACAATGTAGAATTCCTGGCAACGCTAACCAAAGAAATCTAAGCTCAAGGGAATTAGGGAAAAAAGGAAATCCCTCTCTAAATTGGAGAGAGGGATTTCCTTTTTTACGGCCATACCCCTGGACCATTGGCTTACCAACCATTGCGAAAATACCTCTTGCCGCTGTAAACGGGAATCTCCTTTCGCACTATACTTTTTGGCTCTAAATTGTGCTATTATGTTATAAACACCAATCATGAGTATAAATAGACCTAATGAACGAAAAAGGGGAATAAAATGAAGCGCAATAAAATGCTACTCATTGTGTCAATTGCCCTTATATTATCGATGATAATCGTGGTTGTACCGGCATCACCGGTGCTGGCGGAGGCTATCGATCTGGATCCTGCCTTCGGACCTCCTGGCACCACCATCACCATGACCGGGAGCGGATTCGTAGATGGACAAAGCTATGCCATCAGGCGGTCAAAAGAACCCGATGTTAACAGCGACAGTGATGTCGATACGCTTGGCATAGCCACAGCCACAGCCAATAGCAGCGGGGCCTTTAGCAGAACATACGTGATGCCTTCCGCGCCCCGGGGCGAATACTCCATTTTTGTCAGGCAAGGCGGGGTTACTTT
>JAGDMY010000174.1 GCA_017860765.1 Chloroflexota bacterium
ACCATTGAGCCGCAGGGATGACTGAGAAAAGTTATGGACCTCTTTGAACATAAAGCCCGCGAGTTGATCAGCCGGGAAGCCCCGCTGGCGGCCCGTATGCGTCCCCGCACCCTTGAGGAGTTCGTGGGCCAGGAGCATATCATCGGCCGGGGAAAGGTCCTGCGCAAGGCCATTGAGACCGGCCAGCTGCCGTCCATCATACTGTGGGGCCCCCCCGGCAGCGGCAAGACTACCCTGGCTTTTATAGTGGCCAATTCCACCAATTCCCACTTCAGTCCGGTCAGCGCCGTCAGCGCTGGCGTCAGCGACCTGCGTAAAATCATAGAAGAGGCCCGGGAGCGCCGCCGGCTTTATCAGCAGAAGACCATCCTCTTCATCGATGAAATCCACCGCTTCAATAAAGGCCAGCAGGATGCCATACTCCCCTATGTTGAGGATGGCACCGTAACCCTTATCGGGGCTACCACCGAAAATCCCTCCTTCGAGGTCAATTCCCCCCTGCTATCGCGCAGCCGGGTTTTTGTTCTTAAGCCGCTGAGCAACCAGGAAATAAGCATTATCGTTAGGCGAGCGCTGGGGGATGAGGAGCGGGGCCTGGGTAAGATGAAAATCGAACTGGCTGATGACGCTCTGGAACACCTGATAGTGATGTCCGGGAATGACGCCCGCATCGCTTTGAATGCCCTGGAAATGGCCGCACTGGTCACCCCGCCGGATGCCGGGGGTCAAAAGAAAATCGGACTGGAGACCATCGAAGACGCTTTCCAGCACCGGGCTCTGCAGTACGATCGGGCTGGCGAACAGCATTACGACCTTATTTCGGCGCTCCATAAATGCATGCGGGATTCTGACCCCGATGCCACTCTGTACTGGCTGGGAAGAATGATTGAGGCTGGCGAAGACCCCCTGTATATTATCCGCCGCATCATCCGGTTTGCCACTGAGGATATCGGTCTGGCTGACCCCCAGGCCCTGGTGGTGGCTATGGCCGCCCAGCAAGCGGTCCATTTCATAGGCCTGCCTGAAGGCAACCTGGCCCTGGCCGAAGCCGCTGTGTATATGGCCACCGCCCCGAAAAGCAATTCGTTATATACCGGCTATTCAGCCGTTCAACACGAGATTAAAAATGGCTCGAATGAGCCGGTGCCTCTCCATTTGAGGAATCCCGTTACAGGTCTAATGAAAGACCTGGGCTACGGGAAGGGCTATAAATACGCTCATAACTTCGAAGGGCACTTCGTCGAGCAGCAGCATCTGCCGGACTCCTTGACGGGGAAGCGCTTCTACACCCCTGGCGACCGGGGCTATGAAAGGCAGATCTCTCTCAGGATGAAGGAGCTGCGGCAAAGGCGGCCCCTGTCCAAGGACACCCCCCAAAATAACACATAACCCGGGGTTATTCCGACTTCACTCCGATCCGATGTATAATTATTATAGAAGGGTTTTAGCTTTGAAGGCCACTTGCCTGTAAAAATTATGTGCGACCTTAAAAATTGGCTTGCATAGATATATAAAATTTTGATATTATTTGGATATATAGTATAATATTTTGACAACAAAGATTGGCAAATTGATAGAACCTGAGCGCAACAATCGATGAGCAGCATAATCCGAACTCAAAAAGAGAGATGCCGCGGCTGTTATGCCTGTGTCCGCGGATGCCCGTGCAAGGCCATTAAAGTTGAGAACCGGCTGGCTGAAGTTATGCCCGACCTGTGTGTTAACTGCGGGAACTGCATCCGGGTCTGTGCTCCCAAAGCCAAGCTCATTGAAAGCGACATCGGGGTAGTCCGCCGGTTGCTGAATACTAACGCTCATGTAATAGCAATTCCGTCCTCATCCTTCCCTGCGGCGATGCCCGAAATGCGTCCCGGCCAATTCGTCAGCGCTTTGAAGAAGCTCGGATTCAGCGAGGTGCTGGAAGACGCTTTCGGAGCCGAGCTGGTCTGCCGGGAGTATAACCGCCTGCTGCAGGAGAAGAAAGAAGGCCCTATTTTCTCTTCCACCTGCCCGGCGGTGGTATCTTATGTTGAGAAATTTTACCCTCAGCTGATAAGCCATTTAGCGCCCATTGTGTCACCCATGATAGCCCTGGGGAGGTTGATCAAACAGGCTTACCACCCGCAGGCCAAAGTGGTCTTCATCGGCCCCTGCGCTGCCAAGAAGGCTGAAAGCAAAGACGAAAACGTCGCCGGGGTAATCGATGCCGTGCTGACTTTCCCCGAATTAGCCGAAATGTTCGCCGCCGCCGGCATCAATCCCAAAGCCTTACCCGAAAGCCGCTTCTCCGGCCCCAAACCCAATATGGCCCGCCTCTTTGCCATTTCGATGGGGCTGTTGAAGACCACGGGATATAGCGATGATATAACCCACAATAAAATCATCAATGCCCATGGGCGTGATTACGTCATCAGCCTGATAGCGGAAATCGCCCAGGGTGATATCAATGCCCACTTTATTAATTTCTTTTTCTGCCACGGTTGCATTAACGGCCCGGCTATCGATAACGACCTGAGCATTTTCCGCCGGCGGCAGCTGGTTGCTAATTATGCCGAGTCTGATGTCGACCCCGAGCAAACAGAACGCGATTTGCAGAAATATGCTCATGTGGATCTAAAGCGCAAATTTTCTGCCCGGAACGTGCCTTTGTCAACTCCCCCTGATGAGCAGATAGAGAGCATTCTGGCAGGCATGGGCAAGTCCAGCCGGACAAAACGTTTCAATTGCGGTGCCTGCGGCTACCGGACATGCTGGGAGCTGGCCACGGCTGTGGCCAGGAATCAGGCAGAGACCAAAATGTGCTGGCCACACCTGTTGTCCGAGCTTACGGAGACCCAGGAGGAACTGATTCAGGCGGAAAAGCTTAGCTCGCTGGGGCAAATGGCGGCCTCGATCGCCCATGAGGTCAATAACCCCCTGTCCGGCGTCCTGGTCTATACCCAGCTATTAAATAAAAAGATTACCAACGATAGTTTCTCTAAAGAGATGGCCCTTAATTATCTGGGGAAAATGGAAAGCGAGCTTACCCGCAGTACCAAACTGGTCCGTGACCTGCTGGATTTCGCGCGGCAATCGCCGCCGGCCCTGCGAGAAACCGACCTGAATGAGGTGATTACGCGGGCCCTGGAGCTGGCGGTTAATTCAGCCCGCGTGAACTCTGTCAAAATAAAAAGGGAGCTCAGCTCAACCTTACCCCGATTGAAAGCTGACCCGGATCAACTGCAGCAGGTCTGCCTGAATTTGATATTAAACGCCATCCAGGCGATGCCCAACGGGGGGAGCTTGTCCCTGCGCACCCTTCAGGAGAACGGACAGATAAAAATGGAAGTTCAGGACACCGGCTGCGGTATTTCCCAGGAAAACCTGAACAAGCTTTTTACCCCGTTTTTTACTACCAAAAAGGAAGTCAAAGGGGTAGGTCTGGGTCTGGCCGTTTCTTATGGCATCATCCAGCGCCACCATGGCAAAGTATCAGTAAAAAGTAAAGAGGGGGAGGGTACCACTTTTACCGTCTATTTACCCATAAGCTATGCAGAAAAAAAGTAAGGTATTGGTAGTTGACGATGAAGCCATTATGCGGGATTCCCTGCGGGACTGGTTGACCGACGCTTCCTATGATGTCCTGACCGCTGAAAACGCCAATCAGGCCCTGGAAATTATCAGCAGAGATAAACCCGCAGTGGCAGTGATTGATCTGGTCTTACCCGGTTCGGATGGCCTCGAACTTTTAAAGAAGGCCAAGCAAATTTCCCCCAATTTGCAGGTCATCATGATTACCGCTTACAGCAGCGTCAATACCGCCATCGCCGCAATCAAAGAGGGCGCCTACGATTATATCGAAAAGCCGTTTTCTCCCGGAAAGGTGGAGCTGTTGATCTCCAAGCTGATGGAGAGGCAGGCGCTGCTGGAAGAAAACATCTCCCTCCGTCAAAAGCTGGAGGAGAGATATTCATTCGAGAACATCTTCGCCAAAAGCGCCCGTATGCAAAAGATAATCGATATGGTTAAAATCGTGGCCAAGAGCAACGCCCCGGTCCTGATTTCGGGTGAAAGCGGCACCGGGAAGGAAGTCGTGGCCCGTGCTATCCATAGTCAGAGTTATCGCAAAAATAAACCCTTCGTAACCGTGGGCTGCGCGGCCTTGCCCGATGCGCTTATAGAAAGCGAACTATACGGACACGAGGCCGGGGCTTTCAGCGGAGCGCAGGGCCAGAGAAAAGGCAAGTTTGAGACTGCCAGCAAGGGCACCCTCTTCCTGGACGCGGTGTGTCGTGAACATCGAGCTGCCGCCGCTCAGGGAAAGACAGGACGACATTCCCGTCCTGGCAGATTATTTCTTGAAGAAGTTCAACGAAGAGAATCAGAAAAAAGTCACCGGGTTCTCGCCTGATGCCAACGATTATCTCTTAAGGTATGAGTGGCCGGGGAATATCCGGGAGTTGGAAAACGCCATTGAGAGAGCCGTCATACTGGCCAAAGGCGATTATATCGAGGTGGCCGACCTGTCTCAGCAGAGCCTGTATTTGCCTCACAAGGCCCTCGTCGGCAAGACGATGCGCGATGTGGAAAAAAATCACATTCTCAACGTGCTTATCGAAGTGAACGGCAATTGCAGTGAGGCGGCCCGCCTGCTGGGTATTTCCCGCATGACCCTGTATAACAAAATTAAAGCCTACGGCTTAAATATCAGTAATATAGGCAATGGATAGAAGCGTCGACCACGATCTTCGGGGTGGTCCGCCCAGCTAATCTTTTCTCTTCGTCTGCCAGGGCCTGTAGTTCTTATCGATCAGGAAATCGCGGACACTGCCCGTCCGGGCCAGGTTTCTCCTCGCCGTAGGGGCGTAGCGCGCAGCCAGAAAAAGTGCCACCAGAATAGCATATATCAGCGTGCTGTAGGGCTGCCCGAAGACCCACAATAATAAAGGAAAGAGCAGCAGAGCCCCGGCCATTCCCAGGGTGATATTGCTGGTAAGCAACACAATAGCTACCAGGACCGGCACGCAGCAGGCCAAGGGCACAGGGGCCAGGGCCAGGAAAACCCCCAGGGTGGTGGCAGCCCCCTTGCCACCCCTGAATTTCAAAAACAGCGGCCAGCAATGTCCCACTATGGAGGCAAAGCCTGCCAGGTAGACCCAGAGAAGGGACATTCCCAGGTATCGGGCAGCCAGGATAGCGCCCGCTCCCTTGGCCAGGTCTACCAGGAGGACTATGAGCCCAACCACCGGCCCGGCCTCACGGGCAGCATTAAGAGCACCCATATTGCCGCCGCCGAGCCTGCGAATATCCTCGCCACGGGTCAATCGCCCGGCAATATAGGCTGTGGGAAGTGAACCCAGCAGATAGCCGATAATAATGGCCAGCGCTTGCAACATCTTATTTTATGCTCGAACAGAGAGCGGTTAGTATTTTCCTTCCGAAGATGCAGTTTGGTTTTTTATGTGAGTTCGGAACGTCAAATATCAACTTTGCCGGGGCTTTGACTCTGTCTTATTATTTAAAAATTCCAGAATCAGACCGGCCAGCTCTGAGGGATTTTGCATGGCCAGGTCATGGAGTCTGCCCTCCAGCTCCACAATCCAGGCATGAGGGAGATAATTCTTAAGGTATTGCAGGTTTTCTTTCAGCTGGATGCCCCGGAAATGGGAAAGGGTGCCGTAAAGGTAGAGGACGGGCGCTTTAATAGACCTGGCATCTTCTTCGATATTTTTACTGGCCTTCCGCGTAATGCTTATTCTGTACCATGGTCGACTTGGTTTGCTCCCGGGGCTTGAATCGACCAAGCC
>JAGDMY010000175.1 GCA_017860765.1 Chloroflexota bacterium
GCGGCGAGGCAAATTGAAGGCAGCTTTAATCGGGGGCTTGGCCCCCTTCTTTTTGGTTAATGCATTTAAAGGGAATATATTTTAAGATAATAAGGAAAAATAATGTCAGATACAGCGCAATCCCAATTCGAAATGGCCAAGGCCTACGAGCCCGGCAAGGTCGAGGACAAGTGGTACCGGTTCTGGGTCGAGAAGGGCTACTTCCAACCCCGGATCGACCCCCAAAAGAAGCCCTTCACCATCATCATGCCTCCCCCCAATGTGACCGGAGAACTGCACGTTGGCCACGCTCTGACTGCCACCATAGAGGATATAATGATACGCTGGCACCGCATGAAGGGAGATCCGACTCTCTGGGTCCCCGGCGTGGACCACTCGGGAATCGCCGCCCAGGTAGTAGTGGAACGGATGCTGGCCAAAGAGAAGCTGACCCGTTACCAGGTCGGCCGGGAAAAATTCGACGAACGCATGCGGGAATGGGCCTCCCAGGCACGCCGCTCCATTACCAACCAGCATCGCAAGATGGGGGTCTCCTGCGATTGGGGCCGTGAGTGCTACACTCTCGACCCGGGTCCCAGCCTGGCGGTGCGTACCACCTTCCTTCGCCTGTTTGAAAAAGGCCTGATATATCGCGGAGAGAGGATTGCCAACTGGTGCCCCCGCTGCTCTACCGTCCTTTCCGACCTTGAGGTCGACCATAAGGATACCGCCGGACACCTCTGGTATCTGCGTTATCCTTTAGAAGATGGCAAAGACTATATTACCGTAGCCACCACCCGCCCCGAGACCATGCTGGGAGATACAGCTGTGGCGGTCAATCCGCACGATGCCCGCTTCTCCGGCTGGGTAGGCAAAAAACTGGTCCTGCCGCTCATCAATCGCACCATTCCCATTGTAGCCGATGAAGCCATAGACCCCGGCTTCGGCACCGGCGCAGTCAAGGTAACTCCAGCCCACGACCCGGTAGATTTCGAAATTGCCCAGCGGCACGGACTCCCCCTGGTCAATATCCTGAACCCGGACGCCACCATGAATGAGAATGCCGGACCTTACCAGGGCCTGGACCGCTTCGAATGCCGCAAGAAGGTCGTTGAGGACCTGGCCAGCGAAGGGCTGCTGGACAAGATTGAGGACTACGGACACGCCGTCGGGCATTGCCAGCGCTGCCAGACCGTAATTGAACCCATCGCCAGCAAGCAATGGTTCGTCAAGATGGAACCTTTAGCCAGGCCGGCCATCGCAGCTGTAAAAGACGGCCGGATTAAAATAATTCCCGAGCGCTTTACCAAGGTCTATCTCAACTGGATGGAAAATATCCGGGACTGGTGCATCAGTCGCCAGCTATGGTGGGGACACCGCATCCCCGTCTGGTACTGTCAGGACTGCGGCGATATGCTCGTCAGTCTGGAAGCCCCACCCTCCTGTCACTGCGGCTCTAAAAACATCGAACAGGATAAAGACGTCCTGGATACCTGGTTTAGTTCCGGACTCTGGCCCCACTCCACCCTTGGCTGGCCTAAAGATAATCCGGACTTGCGCTACTTCTATCCTACTTCTGTGATGGAGACCGCCTATGACATCCTTTTCTTCTGGGTCGCCCGCATGATCATGATGGGGCTGGAAAATATGGGGGACGTCCCCTTCCGCACCGTCTATCTTCACGGCCTGGTGCGTGATGAAAAGGGTGAAAAAATGAGCAAGGTCAAGGGGAATGTTTTGAACCCGCTGGTAGCCATCCAGGAATATGGCTGCGATGCCCTGCGCTTTGCCCTGTCCACCGGAACCTCACCGGGAAATGATATGAAGCTGGCCGTCAATCGCCTGGAATCCAGCCGAAACTTCGCCAACAAAATCTGGAACGCCTCCCGGTTCGTGATCAAAAGCCTCGACTCCGAGGAAACCGACCTGGAGATCCAGACATCCAGGCTGCAGGTTGAGGACCGCTGGATTATAAGCCGCATGAACAGGACTATTCTCAGTGCTACGGCCTTGATGGAAGACTTTCAATTTGGCGAAGCCCAGCGGCAGATCTATGATTTCCTGTGGAATGAGTTCTGCGACTGGTACATTGAAATAGCTAAAGTACGCCTGAAAAAGGCCCTTCAAGGACCGTCTGAAAAGGCAGATGAGAAAGCAGCTTCTCCGATTCCCGTGCTGGTCCGCGTGCTGGAGACCTCGCTGCGGCTCCTGCATCCCTTCATGCCCTTTATCACCGAGGAGCTCTGGCAGAGCCTTAAGCTGCGCTCGCCGGCAGGAGGCGCCTGGCCTGAATCCGTCATGATTGCGCCTTATCCATCCGGCGATGAGAAAGCCGTGGACCCTGAGGCCGAGCGGGTGATTGAATCCCTCATTGAAATCGTTCATTCCATTCGCAATGCCAGAGCCGAGCATAAAGTTGAGAGCAATAAATGGATAGAAGCCCGGATCTACGCCGGCAGCCTTTCATCCGCACTCATGCCCTACCTTCTGACCATTCAGACCCTGGCCCAGGCCAGGCCGCTGAATATTTTAGATGTCCGCCACCGGGGTCAATCTGACGAAAAAGACCTGGTGCTGGTGCTCAAAGACGCCGAGGTTGTTATACCTCTGGCCAGTATGGTGGATCTCGAGGCCGAAAAAACCCGGCTGCAAAAGGAACTGGATGAAGTTAAAGCCAACGTTGGCCGGCTGGAAATCCGCCTGAATGACCAGGTTTTTATCAGCAAAGCCCCGGCCGCCGTGGTCCAGAAAGAGCGTGACAGACTCGATGCCGGCAGAGATAAACTCCAGCGCCTGGAACAGCAGCTCGCCAGATTCGATTAAATGGCCCACGCCCAGGCCACCCACCCAAAGGGGTAATTTCCCTCCCCGGCCTTAAAGGCCAAAGAGGGGCAAACGCTAAGCCCTTCCAGCTTTAGATCACGTTCACGTCTGCCGATCGATAGTGTTATAATAGGTATGTGGTATGCGCGGAGACAAAAAGGGGTATGAATGATAGGGAGATGGTTAATGGATGAACTGAAGGTCTTCACTGGCAATGCCAATCCTGCCCTGGCCCAGGCCATCGTAGATTATCTGGAGATTCCGCTGGGCAAGTGTGAGGTATTCCAATTCACCAACGAGAACACCTTTGTGCGCATTCTGGAAAACGTGCGCGAGCGGGACGTTTTCGTGGTCCAACCAATCTGTTCCCCGGTTAATAGCAACCTGGTGGAGCTGCTGGTTATGCTGGACGCTTTCAAAAGAGCTTCGGCGGGTAGAATTACCGCAGTGGTCCCCTACTACGGCTACGGCCGTACTGATAAAAAAGACCAGCCGCGGGTGCCGATCAGCGCCAGGCTAGTGGCCGACCTGCTTACTGTGGCCGGTGCCAATCGGCTGCTGACCGTTGACCTGCATGCACCGCAGATTCAGGGCTTCTTCAGCATTCCAGTGGATGAGCTGACGGCCCTGAACGTTTTAGCCAACTATTTTATCGAAAAAAATCTCAACGGCGACCTGGTAGTGGTAGCCACCGATATCGGCATCTCCAAGAGAGCCCGCGACCTGGCTGAAAGATTGAACGCCCCGCTGGCCATTATGGAGAAACGGAGGGTTGGCAATGTTGACCGCACCGAGACCCTGAATGTCATTGGTGACGTTGCAGGCAGGATGGCCCTGACGCTGGATGACGAGATTGACACCGCAGGCTCTCTGGTAAACGTTGTCTCAACTCTCATAGAGCGCGGGGCGAAGGGCGTTTACTCAGGCTGCACTCATCCGGTCTTTTCCGGGCCGGCCATCCAGAGGATCTCCTCCTGCCCGGTCAAGGAAGTTGTGGTGACAGATACGATTCCCCTGGGCCCCAACAAAACGCTGGACAAAATCAGGGTTTTGTCGATAGCCCCTCTGCTGGGCGAAGCCATTCACCGCATTCATACCGGGATGTCTATTGGCGCCATGTTCGAGTAGGTTGGCCGAGGGTTGATGGGATGTTTAAAAGGCTTTTCGGGGGTCTGTTAGACTCCAATGAGAAAGAGATTGATCGGCTGCAGCCGATTATCGAAAAAATAAACGCTCTGGAGGCGGACTTTGAGCGGCTGAGCGCCGCTGAGCTGCGCGCCAAGACGGGCGAGTTCAAAGCCCAAATCGGCGTGGCCACCACCGGGCTGCGGAATGAGGTAGAGAAATTCCGGCAAGAGCTGGCAGAAAAACGCAGGTGCGAGTCCGAGGCGGTCAACGCTTTCCAGCAGGAGGAGCTCTCACGAGAGTGTCGCGACCTGGAAACCGACCTGAAGAAGCGGG
>JAGDMY010000016.1 GCA_017860765.1 Chloroflexota bacterium
CGGTTGTGCTACCTCTACCCCAACTCAGACTTCCAAACCTGCTCCAACCACAACCTCTGCACCGGCAACCACTGCACCGCCCTCTACCAGCCAGCCTGCCCCCCAGGCCTACAAATGGAAAATCGAGACTTATCTTGCCAACACTGATACCTCGGTCAGCGGTAATATAGATAAACTGATTGAGATGATCAAAACCAATACCAAAGGGCAAATTGAACTTACCAGATTCCCGGAGGGCTCCATCGTACCCGGCAAAGAAGTAGTTAACGCTACAGCTTCCGGTATGCTGGATGTAGCTGTCAGCTATGGAGGCTATAATACAGGGGCTCTTCCAGCAGCTATAGTAGAGGATGGTCTGCCCATGCAGTGGACCAGCTCAGACCAGATGGACGGGATTATCCCGGCTTTTGAAGATGTCTTGCGTCCCGAATATGCCAAGCTGGGTGTATATTTGTTGGGTCTTTATAACTGTTATGGCGGCGGCTACACCACTATGTTTACTAAGTCAGTAAATTCACTCGATGAGTTAAAAGGTAAAAAAGTCAGGGCTACAGGTGGGTACCTGACTTTATTACAGGCCCTGGGAGCTTCAACGAACACCCTGCCCCTGGGTGAAGTTTATCAGGCTCTGCAAACAGGAGCCATTGATGGTGTTTGCAGTGTAGCCAATGTTCAGACTGCCTTTAAATTCTATGAGGTCGCAAAATTTGGTATATTGCCACAATTCAACGGCGGCTCCACTCATAGTGTTTTCATAAATCCGAAGAGCTGGAGCAATCTGCCCAAAGATCTGCAGGATACCGTTGTATCGACCTTTAAAGAATGGAGGGTCTGGGATTCCAAAACCTGGAACCCGGCTAATGTGGCAGTTCCAGTCTCTCAATTGGAAAGCCTGGGCGTTAAGTTCGTTACACTATCTCAGTCTGACATCGATAAAATTATGGCAGCCGCCACTCTCATGTGGGATAACCAGGCCAAGGACCCCACTTCTGCGAAACTGGTTGAAATTGTCAGGAATTACAATAAGGCCAATCCGCCTAAATAGAACCACAGGCGTCAACTGAGGGTGAGCCAGGCGTTAAGCCTGGCTCACTTGTAAAATTTTATCCGTGAAGGTTTATGGATCAAGTTACTATCAAGAAGACCCCCATTAATCGTATTACAGGCTTTATTGACAGCCTGAGCGAGCATACCGGGGTAGTCATCAGTTTCCTTATCCCCGTGTCCGTTATCGTAGTATTATATGAGATCTTAGCCCGCCAATTAAACATTCCTCAGAATTTTACCATAGAGCTGGGCGAGTTCCTCTTTGGGGCAACCTTCGTTTTAGGCGGGGCCTATGCTCTGCGCTACGGGGCACATGTCACCGTAGACCTCCTGTGGGCCAAACTATCCTCTCGAAACAGGGCTATATTAGATTTGGTAACCAGCCTCTTCTTTTTATTTTTTGTAGGCGTTCTGATCTGGAAAGGCTGGGATGCAGCTTTTCGCGCCTTTTTGCTGGGGGAAAGAACCGAAAGTGCCTGGGCTCCGATCCGCTGGCCGATAAGGATGGTTATTCCAGTAGGAGCTTTCCTGCTCTTGCTGCAGGGTATAGCTAAGTTCATCAGGGATGTCCAGAAGGCTAAAGGAAGGGAAGCGAGCCAATGAGCGCCGGAGCAGCAACCGCCATTTTATTCGTCGGGTTAATCGTAGTTATTGCTACCGGTTTACCGGTGGTTTTCGTTCTGGGTGGCACAAGTTTAATTATAGCCTTGTTCTTATTGGGTCCCGATATGTTGGGAATGACAGTCAATGCCATGTTCAGCGTCATGAACAATTTCGGCTTTTTAGCAGTGCCTCTTTTTATCTTTATGGCCGCAATCCTCGAGCGATCTGGTGTGGCAGACGACCTCTATGAAATGATGCATAAATGGTTTGGCGGGGTTCCCGGCGGACTGGCGATGGGAACCGTGGTTATCTGCACAATCTTCGCAGCTATGTCCGGCGTGAGCGCGGCAGGAATTGTGGCCATGGGCCTGATCGCTTTACCGAATATGCTGAAACGCAACTATGATAAGACCATTGCTATTGGCTGTGTAGCTGCCGGGGGAGGCTTAGGTCAACTCATTCCTCCCAGCAGCATGATGATTGTCTGGGCTTTGACAGCCGGAGAATCAATCGGACAAATGTTTATGGGTGGCATCATCCCTGGACTGATATTGGCAGTTTTTTACATCATATATATCGCCATAGCCTGCCGGATAGATCCCAAGAAGGGACCTCCTCTCCCCAAAGAAGAGAGGGCAAGCTGGAGCGAGAAGCTGGCCACGCTGAAGGCAGTGATCTTGCCCATCTTTTTAATTTTGGCTGTGTTAGGGTCTATGTTTGGCGGAATAGCCACGGCGACTGAGGCGGCTGCTATAGGGTCGCTGGGCGCCGTGATCTGTGCCCTTATCTACCGGCGATTTACGTGGCAGAATTTTATTAAATCCAATTTGGATACTTTTAAACTGGTGTGTATGGTATGCTGGATAGTGTCGGCCGGCATTACATTCGGCAATGTCTTCGCCGCTGTGGGCGGGCAACAATTTATCATCGGTGCCCTGAACTCCCTGGGATTAAACCGCTGGGTGATCCTCATCGGAATCCAGCTGATTTATCTTTTCTTAGGTTGTTTGATGGATCCCTGGGCTATTATGATCCTCTCGATCCCTATTTTTGTACCGCTAATGCACAATCTTGGATTCAATACAATGTGGTTTGGCGTGCTGTTCATCATTAATATGGAGCTGGGATTCCTGACTCCTCCTTTTGGTCCCAACCTGTTCTATATGAAGGCGATCGTTCCCAAAGGTATCACCACCGTGGATATTTACAAATCTATCGTCCCTTTCATCTCCTTGCAGGCCCTCTGCCTGGCGATCTGCATGGCTTTCCCGATAACTATTACGTTTATTCCAGGGCTGCTTATTAAGGGGCCTGGATAGGCTATCCCCACACAAACAAACCCGGCTTCCCGCAGAAGTTTGCATCCTGAAGGATTTACTAATATTCTGATTCGTGTCAGAATAAAGGGTAAATTCCAGCGAAAAAAGAATATATAATTTACCGCAGGCGGACCATTGAAGAAGGAGGAAATTCCAATGAATTCCTATGCCAACGAATACAAGCGAAAGTTAACCACGCCAGAAAAAGCGGTGGGAACCATCAAAAATGGCGACACCATCTTACATAGCTTAAGCGTTGCCGAGCCTCCTGCCCTCCTGGGTGCGATAGCAGACCGGGCGCGGCAAGGTGACTTGAAAGACATCAAAGTCTTCACCATGAATCCGACCAAATATGCCGCCAACAGCGTCCTGGCTCCGGACGTTTCAGATTGTATTCAGACCTATACGTGGTTTGTCGGCCAATCAGACCGCTCTCTGGTTAAAGTGGGACTCAGCTATTATGTGCCCAACTATTTCCACCAGATCCCCCGGATAATCCGGGATTTCATGCAAGTTGATGTGGCGGTTGCCGATGTTTCCCCGATGGACAAAGCCGGCTATTTCAGTTTTGGCACCGCTAACGATATCACCTCCACTGCGGCCAGGCATTGCAAGCATCTAATTGTAGAAGTTAACCAGCATATGCCCCGTGTCTTTGGAGATTCGATGATACATATTTCTGAGGTCGATAAGATAGTCGAGAACCATGTTCCGCTTCAGCAGGTGAAACCGGCTGAGCCCCAACCTGAAGATGAAATTATAGGCCAGGCGATTGCCGAGATGGTGCCTGATGGGGCCACCATTCAGCTGGGAATAGGGGGTATTCCCAACGCGGTGGCTAAATATCTCGTGAACCATAAGGACCTCGGCATCCATACCGAGCTCTTTTGCGAGGGCCTGGTAGACCTGATTGAAACGGGCGTTGTCACCGGCGAAAAAAAGACCCTGCACCAGAGAAAAAGCGTCTTTACCCTTGCCTTTGGCACCCAGAAGATGTATGAGTTCATGAATGATAACCCCGGCATTGAAAGCTACCCGGTATCTCATATGAACGATCCGGCGGTGATTGCCCAGAATGATAACCTGATTTCCATAAACTCTATCATCGAAGTTGACCTTTTGGGCCAGTGCAACGCGGAATACCTGGGTGGTTCACAATACAGCGGCACCGGGGGGCAGCTTGACTATGTGAGAGGAGCCTTCAATTCCAAGGGGGGAAAATCATTTCTGGCCTTTTATTCTACCGCTAAAAAAGGGGAGGCCTCCAGGATAGTGCCCCGTTTTAAGCCGGGCACTGTGGTAACAACTCCCCGCATGGACACCCATTATCTAGCCACCGAATATGGCATTGTCAATCTCAAAGGAAAATCTTCGCGGGAGCGGGCTCTGGATATTATCAGCCTGGCCCATCCTAAATTTAGAGATAGCTTGCTAATTGAAGCCGAGAATATGCACCTGGTATAAGTGCCGGTTGGCCTTTGACAATGGCTAGTGGGACAGTCCGCTGGCCTTGAGAACGTATTGAAAAAGCTCCTTGCTGAAGTCGAAGACCAACTGGACATTTTCCAGTTCAATTTCCGCATTGTTGACATACTGCAGGCGCAGAAGGTCTCCATTGTAAAGCTCTGGCAGAACACCGCCAAAAAAGAACCCCAGCATCTCCATCGAGACGCAAAAACGTTGGACGGCCGGGTGGGAAAGCGGCAGGTCCAGAAAAATGCAGTCCACGCGTCTGGAACAAAGCTCGCGCAGGCGGAACCTGACCAGGTCTTCCAGGTCTTGACCGTATTCCACGACCTGCAAAAAGGCCCGGCTGGCCTCGGTTTGGATCTTCACATTAACCTGGGAGCGTTCCGGAAGTTCCGGCATATTGGCGGGGACGACTTTTCTACGCAGTTTTGACTTTTCATAAATACGCTGCAATATCCCGGCGTGGTGAGGGGGGGAAAATATCTCCCTGGCGGGTTCTTCATTCAATCGCAAATAATGCAGCACCACCGGGTAACGTTTCTGATTTTCCTTCTCCTGAATATCTTTAAAATACATGGATCCCGGGGTGAAGCCCAGTAATATGCCTGTCTCTGATGTATCGCCGGTGGAAAGCACCACACGTTGGGAATAGGGATGCGCCGTGACTGCTTCACCATAATACCCCAGCATGCCCGCCTTCTGAGCACAATCTATCAAATAGAGCTTCAATTTCTTAAAAAGGCCGCCTCCCCGGTAACGGGGGTCAACAATAGCTTGACCCGCTTCACCCACCGGAGCACCTGGACCTTCGCGCGTGACGGAAAGATGGCCAACAATTTCACCCGCAGAGGTAACCGCTACTGCTGAAATCATTAGATGGCTCTCGAGAAGCTCACGGACTCTTTCGGGAAAGTAAAAATTATCTGTGGAATAGGTGTAACCGTAGCAGCGGTAGGCGCAGCGGGCCAGGCTCACCGCCTCATCCGGCCTCATCAATCGAATAGCGATATCTTCTTCGCCTGCCGGCGCTGCGGCCGCCTGGCCCGCCATTTCCTGAAGAAAGTTCTCGCGATTCATATCCGGCAGGTTTTTTACCAGCTCGACCCTCTTACCGCGCCGACCCAGATTCAAAAAATGGACCTCATCCGCGAAAGCTTTCATAAGAAGGATACCCAGGCCGGACTCCTTCCCGCTTTCATACCGCCTGTAATCGAACGGCAGACCACGGTCCTCGACGGCTACCACGATCTGGCCCGGACGCCTGGTCACTTCTATGTCAAAATTGCCAATCTCACCTTCAAAAGCATGCTCAATGACATTGACACAGGCTTCTTCGACAACCAGTTCCATTCGACGCGACTCATCCTCTCCCAGGCCCAGCCTGACTGCGATCTCGCGGATTAGACTTATAGCCCCGGGCAGGAGGTCCAGCTTCGTCAGAAGGGTCAAGCGGGCAATTTGTTGTTCGGCTGCCTTCATAGCACCAGCTTATTCTCCTTTCTTTTCTCTTGTGTATTGATAACAATAATCCCCTTGATATGCAAAGTCAATATTCTCGATTTGATCCTCATTTTAGCTGGGGCTAAAACCCGGTGGTAATATAAGCTGGATCAAATGAACCTGTACTTTAAAAGCAAAATTTATTATCCTAGTAGGACAACTGGGTTGGATGGAGATGAAATATGGTTGAGAATGTTTTCGAAGAAGCTATAGCAACTGCCCGCAGGGAAATTTGGAAAGACATCGGCGCCGGTAAAGCCGGGAGTGCCACGGCAGCTATTACAGATAAAGGTAAAATAGTATATGCCGAAGGTTTCGGAATGGCGGATAGAGAGAATGGCTGTCCGGTCGAGAGGGATACCCGGTTTAATATTGGTTCGATAACCAAAATCTTCACCGCTATGGCTATTATGCTCCTGGTCGACGATGGAAAGTTAGAATTGGAGGCTCCGGTGGTTCAATACCTGCCACAATTCGTCATGGCCGACCCCAGGTATAAAGAAATCACCCTGAGAATGATCTTAAACCATACCTCCGGCCTTCCCGGCATTACTGCTGCCAACAATTTTGGGTTTGAATATAATGCTGAGGTTTTCAAACAGACCCTGGAAAACCTCTCCCGCTCTAACTTGAAACATGTGCCGGGAGCCATGGCTGTCTACTGCAACGACGGATTTACACTCGCGGAGATGATTATAGAGCGTATTAGCGGCCAAAAATTTGTTAACTTTCTCTCCCGGAGGATTTTGCTGCCTCTCTCATTGGTAAACACGGGTTTGAGCGTAGGCGAGCTGTCTGGCACCGCTATCGCGAGATACTATCAGCCGGTAACAGGCAAGAAAGAACCACCGGAGGCTATTTCACTTCTCGGTGCCGGGGGTTTTAGCTCTACCGCTCACGACCTGTGCTTATTCGCCGATACTTTTTCCGGAAGCGGCGTTCAGATATTGTCAAAATCAGCCCTGGATGAGATGAAAAGAGCACAACCTCCCCTATCCAGCGGAAAATTTCGCAATCCTGTCGAGTTTTCCTTCGGCCTGGGGTGGGATATGACCTGCTTCCCAATCTACCAGGAAAAAGGGATAAAATTGCTTGGCAAAAGGGGCGAAACCTGCCACTATTCCTCATTTTTGGTTACCCTTCCTGATGAACGTATATCTGTGGCCGTTATTGAATCCGGCCCTCAGAGCAGTGCGTCCCAGACAGCATTAAACGTCCTGAGGGCACTGCTGGGACGGAGAGGTCTCCTGGAAAACAGAATTGATTATATATCCAAACCGCGGCAGCACCAGGAAATTCCACAGCAATACTCTGCCTTTGAAGGATACTACGCCCCACTGATGAAAATAGCCTTCGACCTCAAAGAAAACATTGTCCGAATAATGGCGATTGAGGATGGTACCGAGAAGCAGACTTCCTCGCTCTATTATAATGATGGCTATTTTTATGATGCTGGCGGCCTGAGGTCGTATTTCACTTCTTTCCATAACGAAGACTTTTACGTGTCGGTATCGGATTTAAATACTGATATCATTAAAGCCCAAAAATTGAAGATAATCGATAAACCCCTCAGCCTGAAAATCGACGTCAACGGCAAACTGTGGTTGATGCGAAATGCCAGGCCTTTTGACGGAGTCTTGTTAGTGACGGCTACTCACCTGGTAAAATCCAGTACAATTGAATTATTGCCGGGATACGTCAATTTCGCCGGAATCAAGAAGATAATATCTCCGGAGTCCGCTGGCATGCCAGTCAGCGCCCTTGCCGACCAGACGGAGCTCACCCTGTTCGAAAAAGATGGACATATCTGGGCCCGGCTTTCTGAAATGCTCTACAGTCCAGAGGATGTAGCAGTTCCATTGGAAACTGGCAATAAAACTGTGACAATCGGTCCCGACGGCTACAATGAGTGGTTGGTAGCCGAACAGGACTTGATTCTGGGTTTTGAAAAACCCGCAAAAGGCAGAGTAATCGTATTTGATCCGAATAACCTGGTTATCTATGACAGCGCCGTTGATCTGGGGGAAACTTTAGTCAGATCGGGCTGCCTGGTTGAGTTGTCTGCCTACGCGGGGGAGTCTTTCCAGGTGATAACAAAATAGCCATTGGATATTTGAAATTGTGTTGACGCAAAGATAAGGCTGTGCTATGTTAATGGCATCACGCCCCTAGGACAAGGAGGCCAATTGAAGCTTCGCCCCAGATTAAGCATCGCCACGAAACTTTTAGGTTCTTTCCTGCTTTTATCGGTAGTAATGCTGGCGGTGCTGGGGTTTTTTGCCATTTTCAAAATGAATGAGATAGGTCGTGCCGCCGAAGAAAGCAGCATCAGTCTGGGCACCACAGCATCTATTGACAGCACACGCATACTGGAAGTAATTGGCGAATCCAGTATCAAGGAGAAGGCCACGGACGTCGCCGGGCAGGTCAGGATTTATCTTTCCCAGCACCCTATCTTTGAGCGGGAAAAGCTAATCCAGGACCCCGAATTGGTAAAAATCGCTCTCCAAATAGTCGGAGAGACCGGCTACACCAGCTTATATGAAAAATACACCGGTATTATGAGAATCCACCCTAACCCTGAACTCGTCAACTACGATTTGCATAACTGGAAAGATAAATTACCTGAATTCTGGAAGATTTATGAAGTGAGCCTCAGCGGCCTGGTTTCCGGCGGGTATTATAATTGGGAAGACCCTGATGGCAGAATCAGAGAGAAGTTTATGTATATGGTCCCCGTAACAGGGACACTCTATATGGTGGCTGCTACCACTTATATAGATGAATTTTCTAAACCGATTGCCTTGATGGAAAACCGCATCGCCGTTGAGACGGCAGCCACTACCGACCAAATCCAGAGCACCATTGAAAACACGAGGTATTTTTTCATCGTATTATTTGTGGTGGTATTGCTGGCAGTCAGCTGGATGGTTTTTATGCTTTCCAGGATGATCACCAACCCCATAAGAGCCCTGGCCAAAGGCTCCCAGGTTATCGGAAGGGGAGACCTGGATTACAAGGTAGAAATACACACCCGGGATGAACTGGAGGGGCTGGCCAATTCCTTCAACCAGATGTCAACGGATTTAAAGAAATATACCGCTGAACTGCGGCGTACCACTGCGGAAAAGGAACGGGTTGAAAAGGAACTGGAGATTGCCCGGGGTATCCAGCAGAGTTTTTTGCCGGAAGCTCCTCCGGCAATTGAGGGAGTGGATCTGGCAGCCTTGAACCTGCCGGCCAAAGAAGTGGGAGGCGATTTTTACGATTTCATTCCGGTAGGGTCCCAAAAATGGGGGCTGGTTATCGCTGACGTCTCCGGTAAAGGCGTTCCCGCCGCTTTGTTTATGGCCCTCTCCAGGACACTGGTGCGGGCGAACGTCTCCGACTCTGTGACCGTTTCGGAAGCCATTCGCAAAACCAACAGCCTGATCGCAGAAAATGATCGATCAAATATGTTTGTTACTCTGTTCTACGGCGTTCTTGACCCCGTGAAGATGACGTTAACTTATGTTAGTGCGGGACATAATCCGCCCTTTATGCTTCGCAAAGGCGGCAATGACATCATCATGCTCAAAGCCCGGGGCGTTGCCCTGGGGGTGGTTCCCGATATCGGGTTGGAGGAGAAGGAAATCAAACTGGATACCGGTGATATCGTGGTCCTGTATACCGATGGCGTGACCGAGGCTATTAATGGCCGGGAAGAGCAATTCGGTCAGGACAGGGTGATCACTATAACCGAGAAGTCCCGCAATTGGACGGCCGCTGAAATTATGCGACAAATCAAAGATCGTGTGCTTGAATTCAGCCACGGACAACCTCAGTTCGATGATATCACCCTGATGGTCTTGAAGATCAAATGAAGAAAAAAATCCTTCTGATAATAGTACTTTGCCTGGTGTCCTTGACCGGGTGCATCTCCCTGCCGCTGGCTCCAGTCCCCGGGTTGCACCCTGTCTCGCTGCAACTGCAATGGATACCTCAAGCCCAGTTTGCCGGATATTATGTAGCTCTGGAAAAGGGATGGTATCGCCAGGAAGGCCTTAGTCTGACTATTAAGCCCGGCGGTCCTGAGATAGCAGTGGTGGATGAGATTGCGGCCGGAAACAGCGATTTTGGGACTACTTTTCTAGCTGACCTCAGCACCGCCATTGAAAAAGGACAATCAGTACTGAGCATCGCCCAGGTCCAGCAAATGAACGGGTTGCTCCTCATTGCTAAAAGTTCTTCCGGCATTAAGCGCCCGGGAGACCTCCTCGGCAAACGGATTGGCATCTGGGGCAGTAGTTGGGAAGCCCAGCTTAATGCACTTTTGGCCAGGGAGAGGATTTCACGGGATAATATTCAAATTCTGCCTCAGGGGCTGGATATGCAGCCGTTTCTCAAGGGAGACCTGGACGTGGCCTCTGCCATGGTCTATAACGAATACCATCAGGTCCTGGAGGCTGGAATGAAGCTGCAGGACCTGAATATCATAGATTATGTCCTGTATGGGATGGGATTTCCCGGTGATACCCTTTTTACCAACCGCCTGTTAGCCACCGAAAACCCGGACTTGTGTGTGCGCATGCTGCGGGCCAGTTTACGCGGCTGGCAATATGCCATTGATAATCCCAAAGAAGCGGTTGATATTGTACTCAAGTATGATAAAAGCGGCCAGGCTACTCGGCTCCATCAGCTTTCGATGATGAGGGAAATATCCCGACTGGTTAAAGTTTCCTGGAGAGAGATTGGCTACACCGATCAGACCGCAGTCCAGCAGATGGTGGATACCCTCCTCCGCTATGGCGTGCTGAAAGTGCGCCTTAGACCCGGGGCAATCTACACTAACCAGTTCTGGGAGCAAGTGAAAAATTCCTCCCCCGCTGCCCAGTGAAAAAAGAGGTGAGTTCAGGACTAAGTCAGACCTGGCAAGGCAGCTGCCCCGGGAATATATGACTATCTCATTAGGAGCAATATAGTGAATATCAAAATTGAACGCCAGGACGGCGCAGTGATTGTATCACCAGAAGGGCGCCTGGACGCCTTTGAGGCTTCGAATCTGGGTAAAGAGCTTGAGACTCTCCTAATAGGAAACGATTCATATCTGGTTCTGGATATGGGAAAGGTGCCGTATTTAAGCAGCGGGGGCATTAGAGTCCTTTTGGCCGTCCAAAAACAATTAGCCCGCAGGAATGGACAGCTATTCCTCTGCAACATGGCTGAATATCCTGTTCAAGTATGATTGGCGGCGCCTACCCTGCTATAACAGAAACAATACCAATTTTCACATTTTCCGGGCAACTGATAAAACTGCAAAAGTGAAAACTGTGGGTAATCTCATGAAAGTTATGCGTGCCACATTAGAACCAGAAGATATCCGGCAGCGCCGTTTTTCTGAAACTGAGTATTCCATCGGGCTGGGAGCTCTGGGGGGCAGCCTGGGAGACTGTTTGCCGCTGCTGGGTGAAATGATAACCATTGGGGGGACGATGGTGTGGCTGCCCACCGACGGTAACGATACGCCGGATTTTCTTATTCCTCAAAAAGATACCGGCGAGGTCGTGATACAGACTGGTCTTAATATAGCTTTGGAGGGCGAGTTCAACGATATTATTCTGGTGGGCGATGACGAGGGAAGCTCACCCATCAGCATCGGCGAAATCTACGAAGCCATTTTCTCCATTGCCCGGGACCGCCAGATATCCGGCAACCTGACAAGTATAGCGATGGTCGCAGACCTGGACGCGCTTTTCAGCTCCGGTGTCAAACATGCGCCTATTAAAAATCTTGCTCCGGCCGGGGGTGGCCTGATTACTGACCCGGAGAACATCGGTTACTGGATGGACATCAATACTCAGTCAAAGTATACAGGTGACACCATGGTGAGCTTTGGGGTAGGCTTGAACCTCATGTCTGACCTCTCAGGTCTGGTAAAAACGGACCTGGACAACATGTTTTATCTGCATCCTGCCAACGTGGGCAGCAAGAAAATGCTCCTGCATAACCACGGCGTCATCTTTAAGCATTTGCCATGGGAGTATACTTTAAATCTGGATAGCGAAATCAGGAAAATTGTGCGCCAGGGCGAGTTTGTAGATATGCGTCATCTTCTGGATACCACCCGCATAACGCGGGC
>JAGDMY010000176.1 GCA_017860765.1 Chloroflexota bacterium
TATTTCAGATTTTATAACCGAAAAATAGCCAGCGGCTTCCTCAACCTCCAGAACCTCCGGGCTGTTAATGACATGGAGAAAGCCCCCCGGTTTGGACCGGAACGGGGAGCTTCTCGAATTATAGCTGAATTTCAGCTGGCTGTCAGTTTTCTATTTACTGCCCAGTTCGGCTTCAGTTTTGCCGGCATCAGGGTAAAATAGCGGTGCGCCGTATTTGTCGACACCGTATTTGCCGATCAAAGCCTGGGTGGCCGGACTAACCAGGAATTCGATGAAAGCTTTGGCGGCGGCATCGTTGATGACGCCCGGGAATTTGGCCGGATTGACCTCGATGGCGTGGTAGATATTGAGCAGCAGGGGATCGCCCTGGACCATTATTTTGGAGGTGATTTTGTCCGTGTTGGCCAGATAAGTGGCCCGGTCGCTCATGGTGTAGCCGTTCTTCTGGTCAGCGATCAGTAAAAGTGCCCCCATGCCGGTGCCGGCCCCACCCTCGATATACCAGCTGGGATTAGTCGTAGCCCCGTCTTTCACCGTTACCCCGGCGGCGGCCCAGATCTTCTTGTCCAGCTGGTCGGTACCCGAGTTGTCCCCACGGCTATAAAAGGTGGACTTGGCATCGGCTATTTTCTTAAGAGCGGCTACGACTGAGGTTTGCCCGTTAATGCCGGCCGGATCGGCGGCTGGACCGACTATAATAAAGTCATTATGCATAATCAAGGTACGGTTGATGCCCCAGCCATCAGCCACAAATTTAACTTCGGAATCCGGGGCATGCACCAGCAGCAGGTCTGCGTTGCCCTGCTGACCCTGAGTCAAAGCGGCGCCTGTTCCGACATAGACTGCTTTAACCTGATAGGGGTACTGCTTCTGGAAAAGGGGAATCAGCCCCTCCCAGGGCCATCCGGGGAAATTGGTGCTGTCATGGGCATCCATCAATCCGGAGTCGCGGGTGCTGGTGGTGCTGGCAATAAGAAGCTCCTTGCTATTGGCTACGCGCGGAGTTGGTGTAGGCGAGGCGCTGGGTGTTGTGGTGGGTTTGGCGGTAGTGGTTGGTGGCGCGGCTGTGGTACTCGGCGGTGCCGAGGTGGGGGCCGGAGCAGCGGTAGTTGG
Organism: Chloroflexota bacterium; assembly: GCA_017860765.1. Next base: position 1,114 of record JAGDMY010000176.1, read on the forward strand.
GGCCGCCGAGGTGGTCGGAGGTGCCGATGTGACGGGGGGCGCGGAGGTGGGGGTTGGCGCACTGGAACACCCGACCAGCAATAGTACCAGGATAACCGAGAGCAGCGATAGACCAACCAGGGAAAATTTGCGGGATGACCATTGAGCATGGGTTCTGTATTACATATACAAATCCTTATTCAATAATCTCTATGAAATCACCGGGAGGCAGATGCAGGAGGGTTAAGATTCAGAACCTGTAGACAGGGAATATCTTTGGACTTAAGCATCAACGCAACACCGGGTTTTAAAGTTTAAAGCTACGATCCCAAGATTTCACCAGTTTTGCTATTTAATAAAAGCCGTATCTCCAGTCTGGGCGGTATCATAGCCTCCCATCTCATTGACCACTTTTTTAAACTCTTCACTTTGTATCACCTGTAGCAGGGGAGTAAACAACTGGCTGTTATAATTTTTAAGTGGAATTACCAGATCAAAACGCTCCTTGGTAGCCGGAATGAAGTCCAGGTTACAGGAATTGGCGGCAGCTTGAATGCCTAGGGCTACATCGGCTTCTCCCCGGACGATGCACATAGCGACGGCCAGGTGGGTATCCAGTTCCCGGGTATAGCCTTTAATACTGTTAGGCAGGATGCCCAGACCTCTTAATTTATAGTCCAGCCAGACCCGTGTACCGGAGCCTTTTTGGCGGTTGGCGAAGGTCACATCCGGCCGTTTGAGGTCTTCCAGGCTCATTATATGTTTGGGATTGCCTTTTGCCACCATCAGTCCCTGGATTCGATCGGCCAGATGGACTACGGCGACTTCGATACCCTGCAGGGTGTGTTTGATATAGGGGTAGTTGTATTCTCCCGTCTCCTCATCCAGCAGATGAATGCCGGCCATATCGGCATTGCCCTCCTGGATAGCCAGCAGACCGCCCAGGCTCCCGGCCGGGGTAATCTGGACAGTCAGCTCCGGGTTATTGTACTTCAGGCGGTTGACCAGCAATTCCAGGGCCAGATCGTTACTGCCGACTACATGGATAACCTGCTGACTCAGTGTACTAGTTGTATTAGTGGCAATCACTGCCGTTTCTCGCTGGATGCGCCAGCGTGCCAGCTGGAGGGTAAAGGCGGCCTCCAGTTCTTCCGGGGTGTACCCCAGGCTGAGGGCTTCCAGAATCAGGTTGTTCACGGTGCCGGAAAGCCGGTTTTGGCGCAGCGGCCAGCGCTGGGGGCTGTCTGTATCACCCAGGACGATGGTGCCGCGGCGCCGGCTGGCCCCCAGAATGCCTTCCTGTTCCAGCTCCTGGTAGGCCCGGGCGACGGTGGCCGGGTTGACCTGGAGATGATGTGAAAGGTCTCTGACCGTGGGCATTTGTTGTCCAGGCTTCAGCAAATTATTAGCTATAAGGTGTTTCACCTGCTCGGCGATTTGCTTATATATGGGTACCTGGGAGCGGTTGCTAACGACGATATCAATCATAGGACGTCTCTTTGTATCGTAAAATGTAATACAATAATTACAATATTATCACATATAGATAAAAAGTCAATAGTAGCGGCGAAAGAGAGACGGTATGGCTGGATTATCGACATACAAAACGCTAATATTAATTTACAGAAATAAAAAGAGGTTTCAGAGCTATGCCGGGAGTTGAATTCAATTGTCAAGCTACCATGATCGGAAGTATGCCGCAAAAGGACCCTGCTGCCGCCTGCCGCCAGGTGCTGCTTTATTTACAGGATATACCGGCCTGGCCCCAGCTGACCAGGCGTTCTTTTTTGGAAAATTTGTATGTTCAATTCAGCCAGGGTTTCCCGGGAGTGGTGGTCGAGGATGATAAAATCTTTGTCGACCGCGCTCAGGATAGCCAAAAGGCGCTGGAGCAGCTCTATTCTGCCTACCTGGAAAACAATATCTACCAATTCCCCGTTACCCCTGACCATGCAGCCGGACTTTATGCCTTTTTAAATTATACTGACCTGACAGTGCAGGCGGTGAAGGGCCAAATAGTAGGTCCCGTTACCTGGGGCATGACCGTGACTGACAATGATCGCCGCTCAATCGCCTATGACGACATCCTGTCAGACGCCTGCGCTAGACTGCTTAAATTGAAGGCCAGCTGGATGGAAAAAGAACTCCAGAGGATCTCTAAAAAGGTCATCATTTTTGTGGATGAGCCATATATGGCGTCCTTCGGTTCCTCCTTTTTGGCCCTGGGCAGGGAGAAGGTGGTCGGCCTTCTGGAGGAAGTCCTGAGCGGAATCAGCGGGTTGAAAGGGGTGCATTGCTGCGGCAATACCGATTGGTCCCTGCTCCTCGGACTGGGGATAGATATACTCAGCTTTGATGCCTATAATTACGCCGAATCGCTGACTCTCTATCCTTCCGAGGTTAAGAAGTTCATCGCTAAGGGTGGGGTGATCGCCTGGGGTATTGTGCCTAACGAGGAGGCGGTGCTGGCAAGGGAATCGCCGGGCAGCCTGCTGGACAGGCTGGAAGAGGCCATTGCCCCGTTTACCCGCCAGGGGACCGGTATCCCTTTCCGGCAGCTGATCGCTCAGGGACTGCTGACGCCGTCCTGCGGGCTGGATCGTCTTTCCGCGGATGCGGCCGGACAGGCTCTGGAGCTTTTAAGCCAGCTTTCTGAGAAGGTGAGAAGCAAATATCGTTAGGTCACCGGCCGGGGCAGATTCGCCTGGTTCACCTTTCGCGGCAACTACTTCTTCTCCAGATATTTCCCGATCAGCAAATTGAACTTTCTTTTTTGCTCCAGAGTCATCACAGCAGGGGCGGTGACAATGGCATCCTTCAAGGCCATATGACAGGCGCAAGTGCCTTTTCCCGGTACCCGGTGCACCGCCAGCTTGATGATTTTTCGGGCCATGGCAACATTTTGCTTCATGTAGCTGACAATAGCGTCCGCCGTCACACATTCTTCTTTCCAGCAATCATAATCGGTGACACAGCAGATGGAGGAATAGCAGATTTCCGCCTCGCGGGCCAGCTTGGCTTCGGGGGTGATGGTCATTCCAACCACGTCCAGGCCCCAGGATTTATAGAGTCGGGATTCAGCCTGTGAGGAGAAGGCAGGCCCTTCTATGGTAATATAAGTGCCCTTAAGGCGTACCCGGCC
>JAGDMY010000177.1 GCA_017860765.1 Chloroflexota bacterium
AAAGGAATTGATATTTGTTTCTATCTTGAATTAATTATATCAGTAAATCAGCCTGCAAATCTATTGTAGCCTGATACATTATCCCACCAGGCGGATGACTTCGGTCGCATCCTCCAGGTTATCCAGTTGCCTGATCATTTCTATTACCCGGTTGATTCTGGCGGAACGTGCCTGTTTTAATGACCGTGAGGCGCATTCTTTAAATTTTGCTGCCAGGTCATTGAAGGCCATCGGCTTCTGGACACTCCCCAAGGCATGCTCGATTTCTGCGGAATATTCCAGGCCGTCCTTCATTTTAACCACCACTCTGCCCGGGCCTACTCCGTGCCGGTTCATTTTGGGGTCCAGCTGGCCGATAACCTTTTGGGCGATTTTTAGTATGTCGTCCCGTTTTATGGCGTCTTCAGTGAAATCTGCGGTACCCACTTTCCCGTTTATGAGGGCCACTGCTATCGTCCATGGCACGCTGAACTGAGCATCGACGGTGTTACGGGGATTATTCTTTACCTCGGGCGGCACACATAACGAATAGGCTGCATCGCCGCCGGCAGCGGTCACACTTTCTACATCCTGGGGTTGGATATTATATTTGGCTTTGAGCGATATTGCTGCATCAATAAAGGGATGGGTCAAACCGCAGCAAGGATATGGCTTGAAACCCATATTTACACCTTCAAACCTCTTGCCCAGGTCTCTCACCAAAGTTTTGGGATCATAATCTCCGCCATGATACAGGTTAAATAGTCCGTTTTTCCCTTCCAGGGAATCACGGGCTCCCGTAATGCCTCTTTCAGCCATCAACGCTGCGAGAAGGCCTCCTCTGGAAGCCAACCCGGGCCCCATCCTCTTGGTCAAGGCCCCATCTTTTACAGCCTGCAAATTCCCGGCGCATTGGTGATAGGCAATGCCCAGGGCATTAATCATTTTGTTTTCGTCCAGGTTCATTACCCGGCCGGCCATGGCAGCTGCAGCCAGGAAACCATTAAGGGTTGTAGGATGCCAGCCGGCATTAAGCAGGTTAGTTCCCGGCCTGGTCGCCAGAGATAACCTTGACATAAGATCTGACCCCAGGGCAAGTGCAGTGATAAACTCTTTGCCGCTTATGGTCCCCATTCGTTCCGCCGCGGCAAAACAGGTGGAAACCGCCACGCACCCGGTATGAACCAGTGCCGCGGGATTGCCGTCATCGAAATCCAGAGCATGTATCATGGTGCTATTCACCTGAGCCGCATTTGGGGCCGGGCATTTAACTCCATAGGCAATTATGGTGCTCTGCTTTTTCCCACCCCATTCCTTCACGATACTCACCAGTTCCGGGACGCCAGGTTGCGCTGCGCCGCCCAGGGCCGTGGCCAAGCTGTCCAGGACCTCATTCTTGGCCATATCTACCGCTTCCTTTGGGAGATCCTCGAACTTAGTCCGCTTAAAGTTCCTTATTAACTCGAAAATAGCGTCCATTCTTTCCTGCCCCCGACATACGTTCCTGCGTTTATCAGATAGTCTATTTTAAACCTTTCCTCTTTTTTATAAGCCTTGAAATCCGCCGGCCAGAAACCCGCCATCAACCGGTATAGTAACGCCGGTTATGAAGGTGGAATCATCGGACGCCAGGAATAAAGCTGCTTTGGCAATTTCTTCGGGATTGGCGAAGCGTCGAAAGGGAACGCATCTTTTTACGGCCTCTACATCGACTGCACCGAGTTTAATACCTTGTTCTATCAAAGGCGTCATAACAAAACCGGGGGCGATGCAGTTGATGTTGATATTGTATTCAGCCCACTCCACCGCCAGTGTCCGGGCTAGATTAATAATGCCTGCCTTAGCTGGACCGTATGAGGCATGCTGTTTAAAGCCGGCTATGCCGCATATAGAAGCAATGTTGACAATCTTCCCTTCCTTATGACGGGCCATCCATTGTGCGGCGCGTTGACTGCAAAGATAAGTCCCCCGTAAATTGACTGCCACAATCTTGTCCCATTGACTCACGTCATGCAGGTCCAGTGTCGGGGAACTTTCTGGTGGTATGCCAGCGTTGTTAACTAATATATGCACTCCGCCTAACTCATTAATTACCCTGGCAACCATAGCGTCAACATCAGCCGGCTCAGCCACATTGGCTTTGACGGCAATAGCCTGCCTCCCAATTTGTTTCACTTCCCCAACGACCTGCTCAGCAGCGGCGAGATTGATGTCATTCACGGCGATATTGGCGCCCTCCTGAGCAAAGAGCAGGGCAATTGCCCGGCCGATGCCACTGCCCGCCCCGGTAACCAGTGCCACTTTACCTTCAAGTTTCATGAGTTCTCCTTTCGACATCTATACGCCTATTTTTTATCGAATATACCTGTTGATTAGGGGTCATGCCGCCAGGTACTTCCGCTGTCTCTATTCAGAAGCTTATTCTTGCTGGGCCTGGCTGTTTTCAGGTCCCAATCCATCAGAGTAAGATATTCTCTTATCAGAGTATCTGTATCCACGGTTATACCGGACAAAACGCCAATTTTATGCGGCGGTTTACCAATGATTCTACCCGGGACGGCGAATTCCAGCTGATTTATCCCTTCACGCAGAGTAAAGGCCTGCCGGATGTTGGCGATTCTTTCGCCTGTCTCAATTAGCTCATCCGTGGTGATATCCCAACCGGTGACTGCTTGCATGGACTCTGCCAGTATATGATGATAGGGCATGGCATAATACACAAACAGGCACATCCCGGCGCTGGTCAGTGAATGTTTGAAATTGCTGCCTATTTTATGTGGCAGGCCGTGGCCGCTGCAAGACTTCTTGTCGAAGGGAGGCAGCAATCCGGGCAGCTGCATTTCCTCGTTACCCTGAGTATGACGGCCGGGACTGGCATCCATGATATAGGTGGTGGCCAGATAGCAGCCGGCGATAGGATTGTGAGCGGGGACTTCTTGGCCCTGGATATGGATAGCATACTTTTCGCCACCCCGGCCTATCTTCTGCGCAGCCACCTTGACTCCATCAGCCAATATGGAGCCAAAACCCTCTCTCTTGGCCATTCGTTCCGTCATCGCCACGATGGATTGGTGGTTTCCCCAATTCATCTCAATGCCATCGGTGTCCTTCCTGGTGATCAGGCCGTTCTCATAGCATTCAATGGCGAAACCTATTATTGATCCGGCGGAGATGGTGTCAATCCCATAGCGGTTGCAGATGTCGTTGGCTTTAATAATAGATTCGATATTGGTGTTCTGGAGGTTGGACCCGAACATGGCAATTGTTTCGTACTCCGGTCTATGGCAGCCGGCCGGATATTTGTACTCTCCGGTCCCTTCTTTCATGAGTGCTTCACAGCCGACCGGACAAAGGTAGCAGGCGGCATTCTTCCACCTGTACTTATCCGTGGCTTCAGCTCCAACGGGGCTGGCATCCGGATAGTCTACCTCGGGCACGCTTCCCCAATTTTTGACCGGCGAATCCCCACTCTCCGCCAGTTCGACAACCACGAATGAGGTACCATACCGGTGCGTTAAATCCGAGTGAAAAGGTCCTCCTAATTTGCCGGGATATTTTTTTCTTAGCTCTGCGAGTTTAGTCTCATCGGCGACCGGCACCTTCGCCCGGCCTTTGACCGCCACGGCCTTAAGCTTCTTCGCCCCCATAACTGCCCCCAATCCCGAACGGCCCGCGGCATGACCTTTGGCGTGCATAACGGCTGCAATATTAGATAGTTTTTCCCCTGATGGCCCGATGCAGGCTACGGCGACATCGCTGCCCAGCTCGGACTTCAATATATCTTCGGTTTCATAGGTATCCCGGCCCCATAGATGTGAGGCATCCCTGAGCTCTGCTTTGCCGTTATCAATAAAAAGATAAACCGGTTTTTCTGATATGCCCGTGAAAAATAGGGAATCATAACCGGCGAACTTTAAGTAAGCACTGAAATAGCCTCCCGAATTGGAGTCGCTCCAGCAGCCCGTGGCCGGCGATTTTCCCACCACAGTGAACCTGGTACCGGAAAGTGCCCGTGTTCCGTTGAGTGGACCGCTCAATATGCCCAGAATATTTTCCGGCCCCAAAGGATCGACCCCGGGTCTCTGGCGGCTGAAGATAGTCCTGACCCCAATGCCGTAACCCCCGATGAATTTTCTGGCAAATTTTTCGTCGAATTCTTCATCCTTTAATTTGTTTGTGGACAGGTCCACGTTCAATATTTTCCCCATATAACCGTTAAACATAGGTTTTCCCCTCACCAGTATTTCGCCACTCTCAGACTATTCACGGCTGGAGATATGCAGCGGTAAACCCCCGGAGACAAAAATGGACTCTCCTGTAACAAAGGACGAAAGCTCTGAAGCCAGATAAAGAGCAGTCCCGGCAATGTCCTCCGGCGTGCCCACTCTTTGCATGGGTACTTCCTTTTTGCCGAGATCTTTGAAGAAGGCGTCTTCGCTCGGCAATTCTTTGGTCAACGGGTTCCAGAACTGCGTTCGCACGGGGCCAGGCAGTATAGCATTCACGTTGATGTTGAACGAAGCCAGCTCAACTGCCAGATTGCAGGTTATCCCCAGGACCCCGGCTTTAGCCGCATGGTAATGTATGAAAGATACCGGTGGTGAAATGGCTCCGATGGACGACATGTTGATAATTTTCCCATATCTTTTGGCCTTCATATGGGGGACCACGGCTTTACAGCATAGAAACTGGCTCTTCAGGTTTAAATTGAGGGTCTTATCCCATTGTTCCTCGCTGACGTCTTCGATGGCCCCTGTAGAGGCAGAGATACCACCGGCATTATTGACTAATATATCAATCTTCTGAAACTCGCGAATAACCTGCTCCACCATATCCTGTACCTGTCGATTGCTGGTAACATCGCACCTGATAAAGAGGCTTTTGCGCCCCGCTTTGGCGATTTCATCTACTGTGCTCAGGGCTTCCTTCTCCATAATATCGGCAATGATAACCGAGCAGCCCTCCTGGGCAAATTTAAGGGCTATTCCTTTTCCGATTCCGCTGGCGCCCCCCGTGATGATAGCCACCTTATTGGGAAGTAACATTTCATCCTCCTTAATTGTCTTAAACACCCATACCCCTGGGTGAAAGTTCCGCTTAATCAGCTACAATGTAAAGCGTCTGATATTGGACCCCTGCGACGATTATTGATGTGAACTGATTATAATGACTACCTACAAGACTGTCTATGATGATAATCAATGATTATTGTAAACTCGATTATCAAAGGGGATTGTTGCTAGAACTATTATGTTTGTTTTATCCTCCTACCTGAACTCTTATTCCGCAGGACTCGATCAGCTTTTTAAGTTTTTCCATTTGACCTTCAGCAGGGGGCTCGAGACCTTTCAGCTGGTATTCCCGACCAATCCTGGCGTAGGTCTGTGTGCCATATTTGTGGTACGGTAAAAGCTCGATTCGCAGCAGGTTTTTCCCCAGTTTGGCAGCAAATCTAGCGGTGGCTAAAATATTTTTCTCAGAATCGTTGCACCCCGGCACAAGTGGAATCCGTATTATCAGCGGACGAATTTGAGCGATCTTCCTGGCGTTGGCGAGTATTAGCCTGTTCGGCACACCGGTGATTTTCTTATGGGTATTTGAATCCATATGTTTTATATCGAAATAGACCAGATCAACGCCTTCCAACATCAATCTTAGATGATCCCAGCTGGCATAGCCGCAGGTTTCGATGGCTGTATTCAGATAATGCGCCTGACATTCCTTAAGGAACTGGCTTACATATTTGTACTGCATAGTGGGTTCTCCGCCTCCCACAGTGACCCCACCGCCTGATCTTCTATAGAATCCGCTATCCCCTTTTACCTCCTGGAACAGTTCCTCAACGCTCATTTTCTTGCCCACGAGATCCAGAGCCCCATTCAGACACCTTTCAGCGCACAATCCGCAATTTGTACAGAGTTCCCTGTTAATTTGGATGCCTTCGTCAGAGAGTGACATCACCCCCTGGGGACAGGCTTCAACACAACGCCCGCATTTTTTGCAATTCACTTCAAGGTACATGATTTCGGGAGAGGGTTTTTGCGATTGGGGAGAGGAACACCACAGGCAGTTTAGAGGACATCCCTTCATATATACTAGGGTGCGGATCCCGGGGCCGTCGTGGATGGCAAACTTCTGGATGTTGTAAACTAACCCGCTGGTCTGTCCCGAAAGCGTCTTCTTTCTAGCTCTGCCTGGAAGGTCTTCCATTTCAATTAATCCCCACTGACAAAATTATATCAAGAACCGTATATGGGAGCTAATTAATAGATCCATAAACCCTTTCCGGAATAAGAAATATCGCCCCATCGACAGTCAGGATAATCCATTTTAAGGGACTTTAAGGTGTGGTATTCGGATTACGGGGCGGATAATATGCAGCACTGGTTATTCTCGTTGCAAGTTTATATTGGCTGCTTACGGTCTAAATTACTTTGATAGGTTAGCCTCCCAGATAGGCCTTCTTAACGATATCGCTGTTCCTCATGGTGGCGATATCGCCTTCCAGGACCACCCTGCCCACCTGCAAAGCATAACCCCGG
>JAGDMY010000178.1 GCA_017860765.1 Chloroflexota bacterium
TATTTGGCCTTACCATTGTCTTATTGGCAGTTCAGGCCATGCCCTGGAACCGGATTTATTTTCGGCTGTTCTGTGGCATTCTTTGGCCCGAGGCAGTCAGCCGACCTGGTGGACCAAGGGGGACATTCCCAAAACTGAGCACTATTCCATCTTCCAACCGGAGATTCCGGTATATGGGCACCCGCAGGGCGGGAAGAGCCTGGAGTTTCTCAATTTGATCAAAGCTTGCGACCGCATATTAATTGCAGGAGAAGCTGAAACTCATTGCGTATTGGAGACTGTGGAAGACCTGGTCGAAGAGTTTACGGATCAACCGGAAATTTTACAAAGGATATATATTTTGCAGGACTGCACCAGTCCTATCCGTCACCCGAAAATCGATTATGAAGCTATTACTCATGAGCGCTTTGCCGCGTTTGCCGAGAAAGGAATTCATTTCGTAAAGAGTACTGACCCCCTGTCCTGTTAGCCGCTGACTATCCTTTTGGAATACATTAATCAGAGGAATGAAAATATGAAAAATAGATCTTCAAGCCAGGAGGAGGAAATCCGGGAGCGGTGGGATAGCATGTACCGGACAAGTACTCCGGAAGAGTTGCCCTGGGATGAGAATAAGCCCAATGAGGAACTGGTGAGGTTGATCGATTCCGGCCAAATTGAGAAAGGAGCAGTGCTGGATATCTGTTCCGGGACCGGTAATAATGCTATCTTTCTGGCCAAAAAGGGCTACGCCTGCTATGGAATAGATATTTCACCTACGGCGGTAAAATATGCTCACCAGAAAGCCCAAAAGCAGGGGGTTAGCTGTGATTTTTCTCAGGGGAATGCCAGCCGGCTGGACTATCCCGAGGATCATTTCACCCTGGTGTTTGACCGGGGATGTTTTCACAGCATCTCCGCCAAAAACCGGGCTTCTTTTATAAAGGGTATCCATCGTATTCTTAAATCCCGTGGAAAATACCTTTTGCTGTGCTTTAGCACTAAGGACCACCCTGATAACGGTCTGCCTCATTCCTTCTCTCCCGGGGACATTGAAAGAATTTTCTCAAAGCTATTTAAGATCGAGCAAATTAAAGAATCGGTCCACGAGGCCAAAGGCACCAGACGAATATTTCTTGTGGTTCTCCTGGAGAAGCTCCCCTGAATTTCTCTTATGCATCAGACAAGGAGATGTCTCAAACCAATTTAAGAGAGGCCCTCAGTTTTCAATTAGTTCCCCTGCCGCCTTTCAGACTCGACCTGACCGCATGGGCACTGCGCCGTGAGCCGGCTAATAAACTTGATAGTTGGGACGGGGCTGCCTACCGGCGAACGATTGCCTTTGAGGGAGCGATATTTGGAGTCTCGGTGAGACAAAACTCCAACCTCGATAGTCCCTCCCTCGAGGTGGAACTTACCGCTGCTGATCGCCTTCCGGGAATTAAAAGAATAGCCGTCAAGGCTTTAGGTCGTTTGCTCGGGCTGGAGGTTGACCTGACGGACTTCTATCGTTTTGCAGCTGCTCATAAAGAATTGGCAAGCCTCGTCCAGCGTTTTCGCGGAGTCAAACCCCCTTGCTTTTTAGACCTTTTTGAGACGCTGGCCAACGGGATCATCTACCAGAAAATCTCGCTCACTGCGGGCACTTCAATTTTAAACCGGCTTGTGGAAACCTATGGCCCAGCCACCAGAGGTGCGCAGAGTCGGGCTTTTCCTTTGCCGGAAACCATAGCCGATCTAAATCCTGAAGACCTCCGCTCACTTGGCCTTAGCCGCCAGAAAGGGAAAGCCCTGGTTGAGATTGCCAGAGGGATTACCAGCGGTCTGGATCTTGAGCAGGCGGAAATTATGAATGATGATGAGGCAATCGTTTTCTTGCAGCAATTGCGGGGCATCGGGAGATGGACCTCCCAGTATGCTCTTCTGCGAGGTCTCGGGCGGCTTCACATTTTCCCTGGAGATGATGTAGGAGCACGAAACAAGGTCAAGAACTGGCTCGGTCTGGAACAGGTACCTGACTATGAAAAGATGCAGGATTTAAACGCCAGGTGGCATCCTTACGGCGGTATGGTCTATTTCCATCTCTTGCTTAACCATATCGCGGAAAAGGGTTACCTGACATGAACCTGTGTTCAGGCATTTCGTTGGCAGGACTAAGAAGGAGTGGCGTATGAAAAGGATTGCTATATTGACGAGCGGCGGAGATGCGCCGGGAATGAATGCCGTTATAAGGGCGGCGGTACGTACTGCCATCGCCAAAGAATTTGAATTGATCGGCATAAAGCGCGGCTATGCCGGGCTGATAGGTGGAGAAATATTTGCACTTTCCAGAGATGAGGTTTCCAATATCATTGGCCGCGGTGGAAGCATCCTGGAAAGCAGTCGCAGCCCCGAGTTTGAAACAGTAGATGGCCGGAAAAAGGCTGCTGACAACCTTCGGCGGAATAAGATTGAGGGGTTGATAATTGTGGGTGGAGATGGCACTTTCCGCGGCGGCGCCTTGCTGGTAAAAGAAGGCGGAATAAGCATACTGGGAGTCCCGAGCACGATCGATAACGATGTTTACGGGACAGATTTCACTGTGGGCTTTGATACTGCGGTTAGTTGTGCGGTTGAAGCCATAGACCGCATCCGCGATACTGCCCGCACTTTCGAGAGGGTCTTCTTTATTGAAGTGATGGGCCACCATACCGGCTTTATCGCCCTTCAAGCAGCTGTAGCGGGTGGAGCCGAAGGGCTGGTTATCCCGGAAGTGCCTCTGGAGATTGAAGATCTCTGCTTGAAGCTCCAGGAGGGACGGCAATCGGGGAAAAAGAGCGCTATCGTGGTAGTGGCTGAAGCTCAAAAACCCGGCTTTAGCTTCGAGATTGCCCAGGAAGTAACCAGGCGGACAGGGTTCGAGACCAGGGTCTGTGTTTTGGGGCATCTGCAAAGGGGCGGCAGCCCTACTGCCGCTGACCGTATTCTGGGCAGCAATCTCGGCGCGGCGGCCATTGAAGCCCTGGGGCAAAAGATGACAGGAATAATAGTGGGGGTAGTTGAAAACAGGCTGACCTATACCCCCCTGGCGGAGACCTACCAGATGAAGAAAGCGCTTAGTCCTCGCCTGGAGCAACTCACCCGTATATTGTTGTAGAGACCGAAAGGGTTACTCAAGTCCTTTTGTCGATCAGGCCCGGCGCCTCCTTATGAATAGAATAGACCCGGCCAGTATGGCTGCTAAGGCTACCAGGCCAACGATCAGGGGCCAGTTGAAGGGTGCCGGCGAAGATTTTTCCGCATTCGATAGGGTTGTGGACGGGGGTGCCGGAGTAGCGGGCTGACCTATTATGGTGACCGATGGTTCAGGGGTGGGAGCAGGGGCTGGCGCGGGCGTCAAAACGGGCGAAGGCTCCGGAGCGGGCGCCGGCGCAGGCGCAGCTGGTACAGTCGTTGCAGGCGGGGGCACTATGGATGGAGTGGACGGTGGAGCAGGCGCCGGTGGAGGCGTTATTTTTCCCAATAAAGCATACATGCTCAAATGGACTATCTGGGTGGTTACCGTATTGGCCTGTTCATTCACGGTGCTGGCCAGGCCCTGGTATTGGGTACCATCATAATAGGCTGCGTAAAGGTCTTTCCGGGCTATATCTTTGGGCAGTTTAAGCGGGTCATAGGTTAAGGTGAGTCCAAGCGCCGGACTAAAACTGGCCCCATCCGGGCCGAGGTTGTACGCCATCACCAGAGCAGTGCCTGCGGGAGGCGCAGGAGGCGTCGCAGCAGTTGCGTATGACAGTGTGGTTAACGCGTTGCTCTCTTTAGTTATCATTTTGGTCCCTGCGGGTATATTGAGGGCTAAAGCGCCGTCCGCAGAGGTAACCTGGAAATTGGCAGATACGGTGCCGCTGCTGTCGACATATATCAGTCCGGGACAACTCAGGCCATTAAGCGCTACCCTGGACTGAGATCCTCCTCCCCCGCCCCCGCCCCCACCCCCACCGCCTCCGCCTGAACTGGCCGCAGCGATAGTGATGACTCCCGAATCAACGGAAGTCAACGTGCCCTGGCTGGCGTGGATGGTGGCGGTCCCTTTTTGATGACCTGTAAGTACGGCACTTTTGCCATCTGCGGAAGCCGCCAGGTCAGTATCCAACACGCCACCGGTCTTATTGACGAGGGACCAGACTGTACCGGAGGGATTACCAGCATAGTTGTTATACTGGTCCCGTGAAACCCCGTAGACAGGCAGGGA
>JAGDMY010000179.1 GCA_017860765.1 Chloroflexota bacterium
TGCTCAGCTTTACGGCGGACCAGCCAGTTTTCGTTGCCAACGGTTAATTTCAAATCCAGATCATCAACGTTATCGAGCAGTTGTTGAGGCAGGTCCCATAGGGGCTCATGAGCGTGAAAGGCCAGAACAACAAAGACCTCTTTCATGGCGCCTGCCTGTCGCCGAAGGTAAGCTCTGAGGTGACCTCTTGATGTTCCTCAAGGTATTTATCTCTACGCCGGCGGGCCTCGCCTGTTTCCTGCCATTGACGGGCAACGTAACTGATAGAATTGAAAAGATTGAATGCTCTTTCGACCTCAGCAGATGGCAGAGAATGCTGCACCTGCAGAATAGCGTCGAGTAATTTTTTGGCGCCTGATTCTATCATGCCAGTATCCCACCAGGGCCGGCAGCTGGCCCACCAGAACTGGTCGCTGTGAAGGCCTTCGTCCAATAAATGGCGTGCCTTTTCAACCCCCGGGGTTTCCCGTGGAACTGAATTGACCGTCTCCAGAGCCAGGTGGGTAAGCTGCCATTGCAGGCGGTGCAGAGCGTGACCGGGGTAATTCCATTGGGGAAAGGGGACATTCCCGGCCATTTCATCCGGCCAGGTACTCCAGGAGGAAGGCAGCGGGCTGACCTTTTCCCCGTCTTTAAAGAGGGTCAGCAAATCTGAGACGGTGCAGGTCCCGGGTTCCCCACTGGCAAATATTTCCTGCAGAAGTTTCTCTTGTCCCGGGCGGTGATGACCGTAGATTTCTCCGTCGGTACCGGTAAGCAAGTAGGCATTGCGAGGTCGCTTGCTTTTTAAAGCTTCAAGGAATGGCCGGGCAGTCGGGTATCGGCCGTAAGTAATGCCGCTGCTGAAAGGGCGCTCCTTGAAAAACACGGCAAAGTCAGATAGCCCATTAATGGTGTAAAGAACATCATCGCGGGCCTGGCCGATGGCCCCTGCGAAGGCAATCTCATCGACGATAATCCATTTAAAGCCCATCTCAGCCACGATTTTAGCCACATCCGGGCTGTAGCACATTTCGGGAGGAAAGAAGCCCCGGGGACGATAAGAGTTCCCAAAATATCGCCGGTTAATTTCTGTATTGAGATTGATCTGGCGGATGGCCTCCTCTTTAGGGATCAATGGCAAAATGGGGTGATAAATAGCGCTGCCCGTGAATTCTATTTGACCCCTTTCCGCCAACCTCTTTATCCCTGCAATGATATTCCCGAGATTATAGCGGTCCAGTTGCTCAGTGAGGACCGCATTTATATTGAGGGTTATTTTGCCGTTAGGAGCTTCCTCTAAAGTCCTGATTATCGTCTGATAGGATTCCCTGGCAACTTTGCGCACTATTTCTTCGGTCTGGGTCGGCGGCTGGTAAATATGTAAAAAGTTAGCCCAATACATCCTTGCTCCTTTTAATTGCGCTCGATCTAAGATCGATATCCGTTTAGGTCTAGCATCAGCTCGAATTGAGCCCGGGACCTTCCCTTTCCGCACCGGCTTTTTTATCCGACTTCTATTTAGCCCGCTTGGCATGTCTTAACAGCAGGAATGACAGGGAGCCGACTTCAAGTGGTTCTGCACTTTTCACAATTTTCTGATTTTCTTCAATATCCGGAGCGTTAGTATCAATAAGCATCTCCCAGAGACCCCCTGAGATTGTGACAGGTAAGGTGAACTGGACTATGTCATGATTAGAATTGAAAATCATGAGGAGAGTGTCATCCGTTAGCGGATTGCCCTTTTCATCGACTTCAGCGTGGTCTTCTCCATAATAAAGCACCCCGATGCATTTGAGCCACGAAGATTTCCAGTCGTTATCTGTCATCTCCTGCCCGTCGGAGCGCAGCCACATGATATCTTTTATCTCATCAAAAGGTCGGATTGGTCGGCCCTGGAAAAAGCTCCGGCGATGAAAAATAGGGTGTTCCCGGTTGATCTTGATTATATGTCGGGTAAATTCGAGCAGCGCCTGTTCCTTGCCAACTTCCTGCTTCGCTTTAAACATTTGCCGGAGAAAATTACACAGGGCGTGTTTGGTTTCAGGGGTCCAACGAGACCTGACAATTTGCTGGAGAGAAATGAGTAGGGGTTGTTTGTCGGCGAATTTCCAATCATGCCAGGTAAGTTCATTGTCCTGGCAATAAGCGTTGTTGTTTCCACGCTGGGTCCGACCGATTTCATCCCCCCCGCAAATCATCGGTACCCCCTGTGAAAATATCATGGTGCAGAGAAAATTCCGCTTCTGTTTTTCTCGCATTTGAATAATACTATTATCGTCCGTAGGACCTTCGACGCCGAAATTCGAGGAAAAATTCTGCTCCCAGCCATCCTTGTTATTTTCTCCATTGGCCTCATTGTGCTTCTGGTTATAGCTGACCAGGTCATTGAGAGTAAACCCATCATGGGAGGTGACATAATTGATGCTGGCGTAAGGCTTCCTCCCGTCACGCTGGTAAAGGTCGCTGCTCCCGGTGAGGCGGTAGGCGAGTTCGGCTACCTGTCCGTCGTCGCCTCTCCAGAATTTACGAATGGCATCCCGATACTTCCCATTCCATTCCGTCCAGAGTATCGGGAACCCCCCTATTTGATATCCCCCGGGACCAACATCCCAGGGTTCGGCAATCAGCTTGACCTGCGAAATAACCGGGTCTTGCTGGATGACATCGAAGAAAGACGATAAACGGTCTACGTCGTGGAGTTCGCGTGCAAGCGCCGAGGCGAGATCAAACCTGAAACCATCAACATGCATGTCTGTAACCCAATAACGCAGACTGTCCATAATCAATTTGAGCACCTGGGGATGACGGACGTTCAGGCTGTTGCCGGTGCCGGTATAGTCCATATAGTATCGGTCTTTACCTTCCACCAGACGGTAATAAGTCCGGTTGTCTATTCCGCGAAAGCTTAGCGTGGGACCTAGTTGATTCCCTTCCGAGGTGTGATTGTATACGACATCGATAATAACCTCGATGCCGGCGCGATGCAAAGACCGCACCATTGATTTAAACTCGGTAACCTGGTTGCCGGTGCCGCCCCGACTGCAATAATAAGCGGACGGTGAAAAGAAATTCGTGGTATTATATCCCCAATAGTTCCGCAAGCCGCGGTCGACCAAAGGTTTATCATCCAGGAAATCATGTACGGGCATCAGTTCTACTGCCGTAATACCCAGCTGTTTTAGATACTGGATGACCTGAGGCGACGCCAGCCCGGCATAAGTACCTCTGAGTTCAGGAGCAAGCGTCGGATGACGGGCGGTGAATCCCTTGACATTTACCTCATAAATAAGGGTCCTGTTCCAGGGAATATGCGGAGCCCGATCTCCCTGCCAATTAAAAAACGGATTTATCACACTGGATTTAGGCACACCCCAGGCATCATCTTCGTCATTCCGGATAAGATCGCTCTCCGGATCTCCTAATTTATAGGAAAACACAGGGGCTTTCCAGTTCACGTGTCCTACAATAGATTTGGCATATGGATCTATCAGTAATTTATTGGGATTGAAACGGTGGCCGGCTTCCGGCTGATAAGGTCCATGCACACGGTAGCCGTAGAGTTGCCCCGGGCGAACATCCGGCAAAAAAGTATGCCAGACATATCCGGTGGTATCCTGCAATGGAATTACCTCGCGCTCAATCTTGGGGTCCCGGGCATCAAAGAGGCATAATTCAACACTGGTGGCCGACTCAGAGTAAAGGGAAAAATTGGTGCCCTGTTTTGTCCAGGTTGCTCCTAAAGGATAGGGCTTCCCGGGTATTCTACGTTCTATGGCTACTCTCTTCATCATTTTTTGTCGGTCGCCTGTGGGAAATAAACCGGTCACGTTGTTTTGCACGGACCTACCCGACCGGTTATATTTTCATTGTATATAATTCCACTGGATAAGGTCTCCGCCAGAAGTCAAAAATACTCAAAATGTCCAATTATTATAATGAGAGAAGAAATCTAAATACGTAATATTTATGCACTCAATTACGTAAATACCCTCATGTAAAATCAAGCAAAATGACTCATATTGTAATTGGGCTGCCAACTATGCTAGAAGGAGGAATTCCTATGCCCTTAACTATTACCGGTCTGGTAGGTGGTATCCTCGCTATATTAGCGGGCATCATAGTCATAATATGGCCGCGGATAATAGCGTACATCATTGGAATCTATTTAATTATCATTGGCATACTGGCGGTTATCTCTTCAGTCAGATGACCCTCGGGAGATCGA
>JAGDMY010000017.1 GCA_017860765.1 Chloroflexota bacterium
GTATACTTTAAATCTGGATAGCGAAATCAGGAAAATTGTGCGCCAGGGCGAGTTTGTAGATATGCGTCATCTTCTGGATACCACCCGCATAACGCGGGCCATAATCGGTGTGTCCTATATCTCTAATATTAGAGTTGAGTGAGACAGAAAGTCAGAATCTTAAATCGCATCTGCCACGCCCTTTAAGGAGATTAAATGGATTTATACAGCGAATTATGACAGATCAAAACTCTTTTATTTTTGCATCCGGCAGGGGACGGCCGTTTTCCAATAAGCCTATCGAACTAAACTCGCAGTTATCGATCAACGCGGTAATATGACAATTGCAGCTCCAGCTGGCATTTTGCTCGGTTACTTTGGATGAGTAATAGACCTGTAGTTGTTTGTCTTTCAGAGTAATTTTCTCGATGCCGAACTCATGAATGTCATTCCCCTGATAAATGATAGAGAAAACAAACCCGCTTTTCATTTTTTCTTCGCTAATTAGTTTTGACTTGTCCATGCCCATTACGGACGCCACCCCAAACAGCGAGTCAAAGGAAGAATAACTTCGGATTAAAACATACGATGGGTTTGTTTCCCCTTTGTAGGTATTCTTGACAAAATGGTTAGCAGAAATCGAGAAGCCTACATTATTTTCCGGGACGCTCCCCGTCGCTGGAGGCGAGCTCCCACAGGAGACTGCGAAGACCAGTAGCAGGACAATTAATATGGCCGAAATTAACTTCATACTATCCCTCCTTCTGCTATCATTCTCTTGACCTGCCCCCAGTATACCATTTCTTAACTGGTTGCCATAGTGTATGAGGTCAGCCCGGGGGTTAGTTACTACAATATTTGTCTCAGCGCTATTGACCGGCACCAAACCAGAACCCGGTCCAAGCCTCTTAGCTACGAAATCGTTTTCAAAAAATCGTTGACCGCATGATTGAAGGCATCTGGCTGGTCGATATTTGACAGATGGGCGGCACCTGGGATCACCACTAGCTTTGCGCCCCTAATTCCATCACGCATTAATTCTGCTTCCCGGGGCGGAATTAGTATATCCTCCGAGCCGGTGATGATAAGGGTCGGCACAGAAATTTGCGCCAGTGCTGGCATCGCATCGGGGCGGTCTCGCATCGCCAGAAGAGCGGGAACCACACCCACGACGGGCTGGCAGGACAACATCGAGCCCACACTTTTGGCAATCTCCGGTCGTTCCCTCGTCGTTTTCGGTGTGAGCATTTTGGGCATTAGTTTTTCGGCAAGTGCCGGCACACCCTGCGCCTTAACGAGTGCCGCGTTGTCGTCTCGACCTTTTTTCCCTTCGGCGGAATCCGGACCAGCTTTGGTATTTGCTAGAATTAAAGCGCGGACGTACTGCGGATATTTTCGATAAAATGCCAGCGTGATATATCCTCCCATCGACAGCCCGGCAATGACAGCATTTTTTATGTTGAGCGCATCTAGAACCACGCGCATATCTTCTGCGTAGGTGTCTATCGTCACCGCACGGCTTACCATCGGCGATTTGCCAAAGCCGCACAAATCTGGAGCAATTGTGCGCGCCTTGATGCCGCGCAGTTGAGCGATCCACGATGTACGGTCGAGCAGAAAGCCGTGAATCAGCAGCAGCGGGATACTTCCGTTATTACTCTCGTCGTATTCCATTTCTGATCCCTTGTGGCATTAACCAATTGTTTTGAGTATAGCACGGCGTATGAAAAAGCGAAATGCCCCAAAGAGTTCAGTTCTTCTTCCTGCCAGCCTTGCGAGAGATCTCTTTTTTATCTCCAAAATATATACAACGGCTGGGACAGGCAGCGACACAGGCCGGCTTTAAACCCTGGTCCAACCTCTCTACACAAAGATCGCACTTATAAGCTGCCTTCTTTATCTCATCAAATTGCATCATTCCGAAAGTGCAGTCTTTGGCGCACAGCTTGCAGGCGTCACAGAGCTCCGGGGAGATGACGGTAATTCCATCCGGCCTGGTAGTTATGGCGCCTTTAGGGCAGTGCTCGACGCACCGGGCAGGCGCACAATGCCTGCAATGTTCCACCTCGTATCTGAGCTGCAGCTTGCCCTCAATCAGGCGCGGGCCGTTGGAGCCTACTCTGATCAATCTCGGCCCGACAGGCAGATTATGCTCCTGCTTGCAGGCAACCTCACAGGCATAACAACCGACGCAATCCCGGGTATCCACAAATATGGCATATTTCATTTCTTTTGCTCCTCTTGCTCTGATGGGTAAATCCTGCACATCAAAACCCTTAGATTGGTAGCGCCCATCGCCGCATCATATCCTTGGGGGTCATTGCTGGTCAGAATATTGATATTTGAATCATTCCATCCATGGTCAGGTGTTCTTTTTTCCGGAAACCACCAGCCAAACTGAGCCGCCACTACCCTGGGATCAAGTGTTGCGGTGAGTTTAGCCCTTTGTTTAATTCTGCCCCTGGGGCTCTCAATATAAATCCATTGCCCGTCCTTAATGCCAAGTTTGGACGCTACCTCCGGATGTATTTCAACAATGGGATCCGGATTTAACTCCCTCAACCAGGGTATCATGCGGTGTTCAGAGGCAAAGAATACTGGCGACCTGGCTCCGGTTATCAGAATATAGGGGTATTTTTCAACCATTTCCGGAGTGCTTATCGGGCTTTCCGGTGTTTCGTGATAGTCCGGCAGGGGGTCATACCCCCACTTCTCCATCATGGTTGAGGAAAGCTCCACCTTTCCGGTGGGGGTGGCAAATCCTTCAGTTTTATATTTGCGGTATTTTTGATTAACCTTGTAATATTCCAGCCGCCTGAACTCCTGCCAGCTAAGCCCCAGTGGTTCAAGTATAAAGTCCAGGTTCCCCTCGACCGTGCCGTGCCAGTAGGCCTCCTGTCCCAGTCTTTTTCCCAGCTCCATGAACATCTCATGGTCCGAGCGGCATTCCCCGATCTGCACGATCTTTGTCCGGGGGTACAGGTAGTTCTGTCGTTTCCAGTAGTCACCGATATCTTCCATTTCCAGGAAAGTTGCCGCTGGCAAAATGATGTCTGCCAGCTCCGCAGTCGGCGTCAAAAAGAAAT
Source organism: Chloroflexota bacterium (assembly GCA_017860765.1). The sequence goes on from JAGDMY010000017.1 coordinate 3,066, forward strand.
CGGCCACCACCATGAATTCAACCTGCCTCAACGCGCGATAAACCTCGTTGGAATTGTCCCGGGTTATTACCGGATTAGTGCCATGAAGCTGCACCGCTTTAACGGGATAGGGTTTGCCGGTTAAAATCGCGTCCCAGACCCCCTTGGGAGTAATCACAGCTATCCTATCTGCTAACTTAAAAGTGCTGCCTCCGAGCCGTTTTGCCCTTTGTTCCGCAGGCAACTCCCGGTGCATGGCAAATTTGCTGACGGGCAGCCAGGGCGCCGAGGCAGGAATGACGTTGCCTCCCGGTACATCGAGATTCCCGGTGATTGCCATCAGGGCAACCAGAGCGCGGACACTGTCCGTACAGTTAATGTTCTGTTCGATGGCGCATCCCCACTGGATGCCGGCCGGTTTGGTCTGCGCATATAGCCGGGCGGCCTTGACTATTTTATCTGCTGGAATCCAGGTGATTTCCTCCACCCTCTTCAGAGGGAATTCCTGAACTCGTTTGACAAAATCATCCCAGCCGTGGACATACGATTTAACGAATTGTCTGTCGTATAGCTCTTCATTGATGATGACGTTGGCCATACCCAGTGCCAGGGCGACATCGGTGCCCGGTCTGAGTTGCAGCCAGACATCCGCCCGCCCTGCCAGATACGTCAGCCTGGGATCAACTACAATTAGTTTCGCTCCCCTGGCCAAAACATAGCTGAGATTCTCACCGGTATATTCATCGCCGTTGCTGATGACAACATTATTTCCCCAGACCATTACGCACTTGGGCTTGTTTTCATAGTCGCACAAAGTAAGCTTCCCGCAGGTGATACCGCTGGTGGCAATTCTGGGTCCATAGCACATATGTCCCGCAGTAAGAACGTTGGGGGTCCCCAGGAGGTTGGCAAAACGATATAGAAATCCTTCATAGTTGCGCCCCGTGCCGTATCCCAGGACTATGGCTTCGGGTCCATATTCTTTTACAATCGCTTTGTACTTTTCGGCAATGATGTCTAATGCCTCATCCCATGAGATACGCTGCCACTTGCCTTCTCCCTTTGCCCCGGCCCGCTTAAGAGGATATTTAACCCGGTCAGGGTGATAGACCAGTTGAGGCACAGCGAGACCTTTGCTGCAAATAGCACCGTAGTTGGTAGGGAAATCCGGATTACCCTCGACCTTGGTTATGACTCCATCTTTAACGTGGACCAGGACGCCGCATCCACCATGGCAAACCCGGCAATTGCTCTTTATTACCTGTTCCATTTTATCAGCTCCACACTCCCTTCCGATTCGATAAATATTTATTCACTTAGAGTTTTTTCTCCTTAAACCACTGGAACATAAAAAATTAGAACCCTCCGTGCGGAGGGTTCTAATCAAGCTTCTATGTTCGTCTAATTGAGCTTATTTTTTCACGTCATAGAGCCCCACGCACCACGCTGGGGTCTGCGGTAGATGTAATAAGTATTATAATTAGACGGTCTGTTCACTATCATTTTTAGTTCCATCAACCGTTTTCATGCTAGCATATTGGAAAAATGTTGTCAATTTTTGGTCGCCAGGTAAGAGAAACCAGCTATTGGCGCTCAAGCGTAATTAGGGTTTAAAAATGGATTGGCTCCGGTTGCCCAATCCGGAGCCAATGACTGAAAGGAGGTTTTATGAAAAGGTACTCTTCATACCGTCACCTGTCATTTTAAAGCGTGAACCTTAATGTTCTATTAGAATAAGTTAATAGTTTGATAAGAAAATACTATCGATTCTCAATTCCGACATGTCAAATATACTGTAATCAGAGGGCAATTAACACTAACCGATCATAAACCCGCCGGAACAGGGAGCTACGGCAAATGAATAGCTTGAGCATTTCTATAGGAATAATCCTGATTTTGGTTATCCTGCTAATAATGTCATTCCAATTGTCATTCGCTCTGGCCAGGCGATCCATCTGCAAAGTTATCGCTCTGTTCCGGGAGTGATCTGCTAAGAAAATAACTTAAAAGGACTGGAAGGCTGTCACGGTCTCTCTTTGATAAACCACGCCAGGGGAATTGCCATACCACACAAAGCCGCCCAAAAGATGAAGGGAGCACCAGGGCCGATACCGGCCAGGCTATTCCCCAGGGGAGGAGCAGCGAAGGCTCCCAACATGCCCATTGCAGACGCCAAACCGACTGCTGTACCACCATATCTGGTACCGACGCTTTTCATCTCGAAAATCAAGGTTGTGCAAATTGGTCCCGCTACACTGCGTATAAAGCCGGTTATGATAAGCAGGATAAATAGCCAGTTGCTCTTGACAAATGGCAAAGCTGCCAGGCCGGCCAACATTACCACCACCGTAGCGATGAGCACTTTTTTCTTACCTCCCAGTCTGCCCGAAATGAGCATCATAGGAATGGTGCCTATCATTGCTGCCCCATTATGGGCAGTCAGAGCGCCATCGGCTACCACGGCTGTCCAACCAATGTTGCGCAGATAGAGAGCCAGATACCCCATGAAACCCGTGCTGGCGCCAAAAATGAACAATTGAATCAGCCCGATAATCCACACTTCCTTGATGCGGACTACCTTTAATAAGGTCTGGGTGAAAGGCATGGCTTTGTCATCAGGTGTCGGTAATTGAACCCTCGGTGGATCTTTCCCGGTTATTAACCACAGGATGCCGAGTATAATGGCCGGAGCACTCAAAAAGAACAGCACGTTTTTCCAGCCACCCAGCCAAGGCGATAATATAGTTGCACTGAGCATTGTAGCTATTATCGCGCCTATATACCAGGAAAATTGGATCAGAGCGTTGGTTAGTCCCCAATGCCGCCTGTTAAACCACAGGGCAGTTGTTTTGGGTGCAACCCCCGCAATCATGGCCGCCGTAATTCCAAATGTGAATACCGTGAGTGCCAGAGTTGTAAAACTGTCGGAAAAACCCCTTAGCGCACTCAGTACTCCACCCAGCAAACACACCACGGTCAGGGTGTTTTTAAGTCCGAAACGATCAACCAGCAGTCCTCCCGGCAGACCGATAAAAAACCCCGCCAGAGGGTCCAGCCCCCAGATGGTGCCGATGGATACCAGGCTCAAGCCCAAATCAGCAGATATCTCATTGAAAAGGACCGGAAGGCACATCCTCTCCACACCGCCCAGAATGCAATAGGCCAGCATGGACAATGACAAAATATACCACTTATATTTTGGGCTCTCGTTTCTTAGTATCTTCTGACTCCTTTGGTGTAAAGACGCCTGCATGATTGCCTAACGCCTCCTGCCAGGGGTGGAGTGCGCGCTCCAGCCAGGGGAGTCGAACACAAAACCTCATTTAATATTAGCATCGCGCCCAAAGAACAGCTCGAGCAGCTTAAGCAGATGGCCGAGGACCGTTCTCCGACAAGAGATTCGTTGAGAGCTGTTAGCCTGTCTTCCAAGCTTGTTATTGAGTAGCCGGATATCTTTTTGTAGTTCGAATTAGGCCTCGGGAATTATTGGCAATAGCAAATGAGATGGGTATTTTTCATTATGGTAGATCCTGTGGACCACCGTTTTACTGCTGCAGATGTGGTAGGGAATATATTCAACGTTGGTAGCACCACCAACACCAGTGGGCAGGTCCAGGCTGGTAATATCAAGGCATATGCGATGCCCCTTCTCAAAGAGATTAGCGGTGGATAATATCTCGATAGCATATTCCTGGATTTCCCCCGGTACTACAGGTTTACAGGCCTCCCGCGTCAGGGGATGCCAGGGTGCCCAGGGTTTGGACCGCTTGCTATCCAGGGCCCGATGAGAGGCTTTGAGCCAACCCCTGGTTAGCTCCCTCTCCGGAAGATCGGATGGAACGCTTAACTCTCCTTCTCTGGCAGTTTGAACAGACACATCCGGGCCGATATCTTTAAGTATCACTATCCAGTTGGTGTCATCCTGGTCGATGGCGGCATACAAGTACAGCGAGATGGGACCTACGATAAGCGTATCCTCAGCTAAGGGGTCGGTTAAATATCTCAACCGCTCTATCCTTCTGGTTTGGGTGGGCGGCATTTGAGCAAAGGTATCTGGCTCGTTATAGCCGTCTCGTCCTGCGGCAGTAAATGGCTCAGTTCGCAGGCGTTCCCAGCTGTGCAGATAGTATTTAGTCCATTTTGTCTCAGGCAAGGGCCAACCCTTGGCATGCAGCCATTTATTAGCTCCCATCGCCCAAACTTTTACCGGAGGCTCTGCCATGACGCCTGTATCAATGCCTTTCAGCCAGTAGTCATACCACTTCACAATTTCATCATGCAGGGTATGGAAAGGCCTTTCCAGATGAGCCGGCCCGGTAAACAACAGCCTTTTAGGCACGTTTATTCCCGCGTACCAGTGCTGGGACCCCTGCAAGTGCATCTTATAGGTATAGGCATACCAGCCAGAGCCGGTATAGGTAGGAATTTTTATCTTTTTGAAATTTTCTTCCGTCTGTTCCACAATCTGTTCGGAATCGTATGGGTTAATAAGGGTATAAAAGTAACCTGGCATATGCTGCCCCTTCATCGTAAGAATATTGTATATCTGCGGGTACATTTTATAATCAGGGTTATTCATAGCTTCTTCCCATAAACGTTCTGTTTCGCTGGGCAGGGATCCAGGTCTGCTTTTAACGCTATGGATGACGCTAAACTGGTCGAGGATATAGGGCATGGTCTGCAGAACCCCGCCGGGGAAGGAATCCCTGAATCCCAGGCCTCCGCCGTAACAGCCCGACGAATCATAAGGGAATATGGCTTTTAAATGCGGGGGTTGCTGTTGAGCAGCTTCAAACTGTGTGGCCCCAAAAGCGGAGATGCCGATCATACCCACATTTCCATCACACCACGGCTGCCGGGCAATCCACTCTATAAGATCGTAGAGGTCCCAATTAGAAGGAGGACCGTCCTCTGATTTACCAATTCCTCTAAGATTACCAACAACATGGACATAACCCCGCGAAACTAAATATTCGCTATCTCCGGCCTCAGAAGGGCCCATCCACAGGGTTGACCAGGCCGGTTGAGGAGGTAAAGCTTCAATAAAATCTGGGGTTTGCAGGTCTTTATTGTGCACCGCAATAGCCAGGATAGCAGGAAACTTTTTTCCGGCCGCATCAGGACGGTAAACGTCAATACACAGGTGCATACCATCACGCATTGGCACCATAAGGTCCTTATCCCAAATCAATTTTTTGTACAAGGGTGGTGACCCACTTGTTTTTAGTGACGCCGCGATTGAGTTTTTTCTTTTTCTAGGCATTGCTTCCTCCTGGTATGATTTTTATATTATGGTCAGGCCTTTGCCCGACTACTTGAGCAAATCCCTCAGGACGATGCTAGAATCGTGTTGACTGGCGAAAGATTATACCTTTTTGGTTTTCCATCTACCGAGCATGAAATAGACTGCATAGGCAGCAGCCCCGGCTGCCATGCCGGCAACTATCGCCCAGCGTATTCCATAGACACCCAGCCCACCGACCCCCTGGAGGAAAAATGCCAGCGGCATCTGTATTATCCAGATCATAGCGATACTGAAAATCATGTTCGGCAGGGTATCACCGGCGCCAGCAATGGCGGCCTGTAATACCAGAACAACAGCCGCTAATATGTAGCCCAGGATGCCAATTCTGAGGAAAAGGCTGCCTACCTCAATTAAGGCTGGATCGGAGGAAAAGATGGCGACTATTTTTTCAGCCATAAACAGAATAACAACAGAACAAACCAGCATAATAGCTTCCACCAGGACGACCGCCAACCAGGCTCCCTTGCCGGCCCTTTCAGGCTGGCGCGCCCCGAGGTTTTGCCCAACCAGCACTCCAGCCCCACCACCGAGTCCGAAACCGGGCGTAGACAGAAACATCTCTACTCTGGATGCCAGGCTGTGCGCCGCTATGGGGATCGTTCCATAAGGGACAATGAACCAGGTTAAAACGAGATTGCCGAACGACCTCTGCAAGTCCATTACCAGCGCCGGGATACCGATTTTTAACATGCGCCAGGTGAGATCGGGGATAAACCGGAAATCTTGAAGAGCTAGCCGCATTCGCGTGCGGCCGGTGGTCAGGAGCCATATTCCTATAGCCGCTCCTATAGCCTGAGAAACAACGTTGCTCAGCGCTGCTCCGGCGGTCCCCAGAGGCGGGAAAAAACCCAAACCCAGGACCAGGAAAGGGCAAAGAGTTATATGCAGCGATCTGATACAACACTCTATTAACATGGGTTTCAGGGTATCACCAGTAGATTGGATGGTATACAGGCCAACTATGAGCAATTCTACCAATATCCAGCCGCCGAACAGCACGCGCAGGTAGGCTGCGCCTTCCGCGGCGACATCTGGAGGTACGCCGAACATCTTCATCATAGGGCTGGCTGCGAAGAAGCCAACGACGGAGACAAACGCTCCCCAGACAGCGGCTATGATGTAGGCCTGACCGGCAACCTTGCGGGCGCCCCCGTAATCGCCTGCACCTATGAAGCGGGCCACCATCGCCCGGATACCCATAATTATGCCCAGGTCCATGGCCATTAACATCATGGCAATGATGCCGGCAACCCCTACCCCTGCAATCGCGGCTGACCCCAGCCTCCCCACCCACAACATGTCTACCATCTGGCTTGTCATCCAGAGGATCTCCATGATTACCATGGGCCAGGACAGCAATAGCAGATTGTTCAGAATGGAGCCCTGCGTCCAATCCCTCTTTGTTGCAGTCCGTTCCTGGATGGTTTTTTCAGCCATGATTCATCCCGACCGATTTTTCCCCAATATGCTTAATAGAATGATTATACCAGCAGAATACACCAATTAGTACTGCCTTCCGGAGTACAAATCCAATTTCCTTAAACCCAAGGCGGAAGGCAAATGATCAATAAAGTCTTTTAGCCAGCCGAAGTAACCGGTTATTGGAAGAGGGATTGACACTGCTGTACAATAAACAGGCGACGGGATAAATGGGCCAGAGGAGATGCGAAGGTGCCAAAAGAATTCAGGACAATCAAAATCGAAGATTACCAGCCGCTGATCGGCGCTGGAAATGTTGAACGCATATTCCGGAAAGCTGAGCCGCTAAAAGACATCCATGTTACCAACATCAACTCGACTTACTACGGAGGCGGTGTAGCACAGCTGCTTTCATCCTTAACCTTGTTGATGAACAGCCTGGGAATTAAGACAGGTTGGCGGGCAATTCATGGCCCACCCGATTTCTTCAGCATAACCAAAAAAATGCATAACGCCCTTCAAGGAGGAGAAATACATCTCAGTGAGCGTAAAATGGAGCTCTACGAGGAAATTGTGTACGAAAATGCTCTCCGCAATCACCTGGATCATGACATCATTATTGTTCATGATCCACAACCTCTCCCGTTGATAAATCATTATCGAAAGAAATCCCCCTGGGTCTGGCGCTGTCATATTGATCTGTCCAACCCTAATCAGGAACTCTGGAATTACCTCAAGCAGTTCATTGAAAAATATGATGCTGTTATTATCAGTAGTAAAGAATATGCCCAGGAAATCAAAATACCACAACTGGTTTTTATGCCTGCGATAGATCCCTTCTCCATAATTAACAGGGAGCTAAGTGAGGTTGAGATCAGCGAGCGTCTTGATCATTACAATATTCCTTCCGACCTCCCTCTGGTGGTGCAAATATCCCGTTTTGACCGCTGGAAAGACCCGGAGGGAGTAATCGAGGCTTTCAAATTGGCGCGAAAAGAGGTGGACTGTACACTTGTACTCCTGGGTAACGTTGCCACCGATGACCCTGAGGGACAGGAGGTTTACAACTCGCTGCTGGAAAACAGGGAGGAGCGAATTATTATACACAGTGTTCAAGATAGTGCACTCGTGAATGCTCTTCAGCGACGGGCGGCTGTTATCCTCCAGAAATCCCTGCGCGAGGGTTTTGGGCTGACAGTTGCGGAAGCGATGTGGAAGGGAACTCCGGTCGTAGGCGGAAACGTCGGCGGTATTCGCTACCAGATAGAGGATGGGGTCAACGGATTTCTGGTATCTTCCATAGAAGAGGCAGC
>JAGDMY010000180.1 GCA_017860765.1 Chloroflexota bacterium
CCGCAGGCACCGCACATCTGGCAGTTTTTAACCATATCCAGAATTTTGGGGGTGTATTTAAATCCATTGGCCAAAGCATCTTTGGCAATATTCAAGCGGCCGCCGCCGCAATAAAAATGAAAATTATATCTGGCGATGCTGGGACAAACGTAAGAAAATTCCTTGTTGGCAACTTTTTGCATTGGAATAAACTTGCAGCAGGAACATCGATGGCACATCGCCACATCGCCGCGGTATTGCTCAAGTCCCATATTTTCAGCCTCCTGACTTCATTAGATTTAGGAGTGGAATTCTACCAGCAGATCTTTCCGGGATTCATAATATGATTAGGATCAAAGATGTTCTTCATTTTTTTAAAAAGGTCTATCGTAGCCCCATCCCGGTTGATAATGAGGTGAGTATTTTCGCCATAAGGTCGAGAGAAGAAGGCCCCGCAGCCCAGCAAAGCCCTGGTAGCGGCGATCGTTAAATTCTTGACCGTATGGGCTTCAGCCATATCTTCCGCATTATAAAAGAGGTTAAACTCACAATGGAGGCTGGTACCCTGGACCGCTGGTTGCAGATAAATACCCAGGTCAGCAGAGGTATAGCCGGCAGCGCCGGCGGCGCTGAGCACGGCATTGACCATGGTTTCAGCCTTGGCGTTAATAGTCAGAAAGAAAATGTCCTCACAGGCTCCCTTATAACGCAGCTTCCAATAGGGCTCGGTGCCGGGTTTCTGGACGGTTTTCATCACTTCCTGGGCTGAGACTCTGCCGAGATATTTGGCGGGGTCCAGACCCAGACTCAGCGCGATGCTGGAAATATCCTTGATATAGACACTGACCCTTTCCTCCGGAAAATACTCGTAGCCGGCGACTACATAAAAGAGCGTCCAGGACGGCAGGCTGGCCCTTATCTCCTGGAAATCCGCCGGCCAATTTTTAGCCAGCAAAGCCGCCAGATTGTTATTATTGAGAATAAAGCACTCGTTGACCATCCTCAGGCGGATCAGCCAGGCGGCCAAATCCAGCAGAGAATTGAGGTTGGGTGAGCCAACCAGGAAGGCTTCTTCCAGGCTGGGTAGTATCTCACAGCGCAGGGAAGCCCAGGTGACAATCCCCATGCCGCCCTGTGACCCCTGAATCAGTCTGTGGTAAGAAGTAACGCCGGGACCATAAGGTGCTTTCTGCACGCCACCGGCGGCCGATTGCTCTTCGACGGTGCCCGGCCCGGCAGCCTGACCTGTGCGGAACTCATCTCCGGTACCGAAGACGATACCGAGACAGGCCAGGGGATCAGAAACATCCCACTGGTATTTGGGCATGACCACCGGCTCGCGCTCCAGCAGGCTGCCCACTACACTTTTGGAATGGCGTGGCGACAGCGGCAGGTTTAGCCGGATAGCCTGATTGGCGGCTTCCGGTATCAATTCGCCAAAGGTCACTCCCGGTTCGACCATCGCAACCCGGCGCGGACGGTCGACTCTCATTATCTTTTTCATGCCGCTCAGGTCCACTATGATGGCTCCCCCCAGTCCCGGAACGGTATCTCCCCGAAAATGGGGCGGGCCCGAGCTCACGGGGACCAGGGGAGTCCGGGTCTCGTTGGCCAGGTTCACCAGAGCCCGGATAGACTCCGCGGTTTGCGGCCTGACCACAAAAGCCGGCCTTACCTCATTTACAAAACTCATGTCTTTAGCATAGGCTTCCAGCGCTGCGGCATCCTGACTCACTCCTGAGGGACCAAAAATTTGAACTAAATTTTCCTTTTTAATCATGTCTCTCCTCAAGGTTTCTCCCACTCCCGGTAACCTTCTGTTCGAAAAAAAGGAGATAGCAACGATACTTCCTGAGTAATTTTTGGTTTTCCAATAAAATTAAGCCAGGACTACTGGCCCTTTATTCTAACATCCAGCACCGCAGGTCTACCACCGCGTACCTGCTCCAGAGCGGCCTTTATAGCTGGTTTGACATCTGCGGGCTCTTCCACGGTCTGCCCGTAGGCAAGGCAGGCACGTGCAATGGCGGCGTAATCCGGTGAAGGACGGATTTCCGTGCCTACCCAGTTGCCGGTCTTTACCGAGTAGCTGGCTTCACCAAAAGACTTTTTTACCGCCAGCTTGGGGGCGGTATATTGCATATTGTTTAAAATTATGCACAGGAAGGGGGCCCTGCAAGTGCTGGCTGCCCAGAGTGCCGCAGTGGGACAACCAAAAACAAAACTACCATCTCCCGCCAGGAGGACCACCGTTTTGTCCGGGCTGGCGAGCCTGGCGCCCAGCGCAGCCCCCAAACCCCATCCCAAATTAGACCCGCCGCTCTGAAAATATGTTCCCGGCCGGGTGCGCCGCAACTGCCGCCACAGCGCTGCGGCATTGGTTACCACTTCTCCGAGGACAATGGCATCGTCTTCTAAGATTTCATCCAGCGAGTGACAGAGCCAATCGGGAGAGATTGGTTTCTGGCGGGCCCCGTCATCAGCCATCTCACTCGACTCCTTTACCATTTTCTGGTGTGCCGACCGGATATGTTGAAGCCGGGTCCGGGAATGCGCCACCTGGTCGGGAGTAGCATTTTGGCGCATTATCTGGTTTAAAATCGGCAAGACGCTTTCAGAGTTAGCCTGTACTGGAATATCCACCGGGAAATCCCAAAGAGGCAAATTATTTTTCAGGGGATCTATGTCAAGGTGGATAATTTTAGCCTCAGGTTTTGGCTTGACCCGGGTGGGGATGTAGGGTATATCCAGATCGATCATGAGGATGACATAAAGAAGCCACTGATCCGGGATGTCTGCCCGCATAACCGCTAATTATGAGCGGGTTTTCAGCCTTGTTGAGGATCGCTCCTACTTCCGCCAGCAGATGATTGTCCACTCCAACTGCAGCTGCTTTATGTCTGGCTACCTCTGGAATGCAGACATTGGTCATTTTTTCTACCAGCAGGTCTTGTGGTAAGCAGAGATATACCGGCCCATAAGGCTCGCTGGAAGCCACCTGAAACGCCCGCAGTACTACATGATGAATATTTTCAAGGGTGCGGAGTTCATACTCCCATTTTACATAACCGCGCAGAACGCCAGCCTGATCGAATTGCTCCTGAAGCCAGTGAATCTGGTTCATGCGGCCTTTATCGATGCTAGAAGGCACCCGTCCCGAACACAGGACGACACCTATCCGGCCCCGTTGGGCATTGTGCAGTGCTCCTCCCACCTGCTGGGGTCCAAGGTCAGCGTGAACCAGCACGACCTGGGGCTTGTGCGAGACCATGAAATATCCATGGGCCGCGGCCATGGCTACCGACTCGTGAAGACAGAGTACCACTTCCGGTGTGGGTTTGCCCAGCGTCTTAAATTTGCACACTGCTTCCTGGATCGAGCAGGTATCTGTACCCGGGTTTAAAAAGATATAATCGACGCCACAGGCCACCAGCAGCTCTAAAAAGGCTTCGGCACCGTTATTTACCGGGACCGTTTTTTCCATAAAATCCCTCTATGACTATTTACCGGAGACACTATTGGGCAGGTATCGTTGGCCGGCCGGAGTAAATTAGCGGGCTGTACATCCCGCACCTTAATATCAAGTAGCGCATTGTGAGATCGCCCAGCAGTCCGCAAGAAATAGCAGCATAAATTAAAGCTTTGGGGGTCAAGGCCAGGCCAAAGCCAAAACTATTAACAACCGCAACCAGGGGCACAATTATTCCCAGAATAACTACGATCCCCCAGAATAGGGATGACCATCTTTCCGACAAGATCTGCCTCACCGAGGCACGGCCAGCTTGAGATGAATATCTGACACTTATCAGGTATATCCCGACGAGGAGAATAAAACCCAGCAGCAGTATGCGGATCCAGACTTCTATGGATATTCCCAGGCTAATATCACCACGGGATAAGGACATGCCGAGGGTTACCTCGGCCCCTCCCCACAGTCCGCTGGTTACATAAAGCACTGGCAGCAGGGCGGTATTCCATAAAGGAATCCCGTTAACGTAGTTCATGGCAAAACCGCCATATATCACAGTCAGAAATGCCAGAATATCGGAGGCTATTAACAAAGGTACAGTGGGACCTGAGGATAAGCTTAAGCCCAGGTGGGCCATTCCCAATAGCAAGAACAGGGAAACGAAGATCAGGCCCCGGGAAATCCAGGAGGTCTGCCAGCCGGAAGAGAAGACAATCCTCCAGAATCTCAAGGGTTTCCCCAGAAAAAGGAGATGCAGACCGCCTCCCAGAACTCCGCAGACAATCCAGCCGGCAAGCATACCTGGGACGCTTTGAAAGAATGAGGACACGAAGAACATTCCAGCCCCCAGTTCGATAAAGAAGAAGGCCAGCCATAATAGGATGCCCCGCCGCTCTATCCATTCCTTTTGCGGCGTGTATTTTATCATCCAATCGTAGTATTCCATTTATCCCCTCTATGGTCAGGTGAGATAATAAACAGAAGGGCTGGTACCGTATTCCGGGTGTAGTTGGAAACCATGCCTCTCTTTTATCAGCCGGGAAATTTGGCTGTCGGCGTCGTCAAGGTCGCCGAAAGTGCGTGCTTGAGGAGCACAGGTGTTAACACAGGCCGGTGTTGCCGGGCGGTCGGTCCCCGGCTTTAATCCAGCTTGCAAACCTTTATCAATCCTCTCCACACAGAAATTGCATTTCACCACTGTATGAGTTTGCAGGGGATATAACTGTCGGCCGATGACCTCATATTCAGTAAAACCCTGTCCGGGGAAATATCCTTTGCTGCCATCTGCATGATAAGTCCGCTGCTGGTATGGGCAGGCCACTATGCAGTACCGGCAGCCAACGCACTTGTCCGGGTCAATAATCACTATCCCGTCTTCCCGCCGGGTGGTAGCCCGCGTAGGACAGGCCTTGACGCACGCGGCTTCTTTACAGTGGTTGCAATTTACCGGATAAATCTGTTTGCTTACCAGCGGGTATGTCCCTGTCTCACCGATCAGTACCCGACTCCAGAACATTTCAGGCGGAAGAAAATGCTCCTGCTTGCAGGCAATCATACAGGCATAGCAGCCAATGCATTTTTGCAGGTCTATGGCCATACCCCAGCTAGCCATGAGGTCCTCTCCTGATTTTGCGCACCCTGGTCTTAGCACAGGTTTCGATGGTGGTGCAGATCGGGTCCAGATGTTCCTGGTCCAGCTCCAGCAAGACGTCAAAATTAGTCCCTTTGCCTCTGGCAACGGGCTGCCCTTTGGCCCAGTGACCGCTGCAGGCCGCGATGCCCAGCACCTGGGGATGCTGCCCTTCTATTGGCTTGAGCCGGCCAACCACCTTCCGGTGACTGGAGGACTCAACCTCGATGATATCCCCTTCCCTTAAGCCCTTTTTCTCTGCAGTATCCCGGTTCATGGTAATGTTATAGGTGTAGGGATTCATCTGGCTGGCTTCATCGAGCCAGGGCTGCTCCATGGTTGAGGAACCGGTGTGGAGAATATCCCGATAAGAGAAGCAGTACAGGTCAAATTGAGACTCATCGCTGCGGTGAATGGACGTCGGTGACCACGAGATCAGGGGTGTATACTGATCCAGCTTGAAATCCAGGCCAGTCTCCCTGTTGATGGCGTCTATCTTTTCCCCGAGTTCGACCAGATACTCCAGATAAATGGGGACCCGGGCGTTGACAAAATATCTCCAGTAGGCATCTTCAACCCTCTTTGGCCAGCGTATGAAACCATGCTCTTTAAACCATTCCCAGTTGTGCTCAGGGCCAAACAATTTCCTGGCCAACCTGTCCACCAATGCTTCCCCCGAGAAATCATCCCCCGGCTTAAAGGCATAATCACCTTCTATATGCAGAGATTCATTGATAATTTTAAAATATTTTTCCCGGGCGCCTAACCTGTCGATAATCTCAAATAAGACCCGCTGCCATCTCCTTCTTTCCCCTTTAGGTTCCACCGCCGGCTGGACTATATGATAGCACCAATCGGACAGGCCGAAAGCGTGGTTGAAGTTTTGTCCGGCAAAACCCGAGGCATCCGCATCCTCCAGATAGCTCACACCCGGGAGCACTATATCGGCGAAGCTCTCGGTCAGCTCGTTATTAAAAATGTCATAGACTACAATGTAGGGGATTTCATGGAGGGCATCGGCCACAATTTCAGGGTTGGCGACACTGAGTATGGCGTTGCAGCCCCAGGATATCATCATCTCCAGTCTGGTTTTGGCTCCCATCTTATCCCAGATCGAGTGGCGGTCGCTCTGAAAATTGATATTACTGCCGATATGGCCTGCAGTTGTGATGCAATTGGGGTTCAACCCGTGCGTATTCTCGGGCATCGCCACAGGCCAGGGCCCGTGCATCGGGAAAACCCCTGTCATAGGCCCGAAACGGTCGGTTTCCAGGAAACCGTCCGTGCCCTTATAGGGCGACCAGCAAAGTTCGCCTGTTCCCGGAAATCCGGAGCTTTTAGCCGGCCAACCCAGAGTACCACCGGGTACGTCCGCCGAACCGATTAATTGATTAAGCAGGCAGACCGCGAAGCAGGCATGAAACCCATTCTCATGCCCCTGGCCGCCGCGGAAAATTATCGCTGACGCGGGCCTCAAGGGTAAGTTATAGCCCCCAATGTTAATAGTGCTGCCTATACTGGCCGCGTTGACAAATTCCCTGGCTATCCGCCGGATGCTCTCGGCATGAACGCTGCTGGCTGCACAGGCCTTCTCGGGAGTATATTGCTTGAGGTGCTCTTTAACTAAAGCAAAGGCA
>JAGDMY010000181.1 GCA_017860765.1 Chloroflexota bacterium
CCATAAACGGGATATTGGAATCGGTACCTCTCCGGAAGGTATTGGGCACCGAACGCTGGGTGGCAGAAGTTGAAAAACACTATACGTGTTCTAAATGTGGGACCTTGTTATATCGTCATGCCACTGAATGCAGCAATTGCCAAAGTCCATTTCCTGGACATTAATTCTGTCACATATCAGCACCGTTTTTTTCTCGATGTGCGCCGTGTAGTGGAAAAACCAACATAGAAAATATGAAACTCTCTCTTGTTAGCTTGAAAGATAGCGAAAAAGTTCTTGATATCGAACAGCATAGCCCACCAATAAATTAGCTTCAATCGGCCAAATGCTCGTGATTTTGTGAGAAGTATGCATTTTCCCAGAAATTAGTGCCGGCGTATATGTTGACAAGAGAAGTTAAGCCAGATTATAATCAGGACAAAGTTTGACCCGGGCCACAATGGGATACTACTTTCCTTTGTTGAGTTAGATTTGAGTACGAAGGTGTTCCCTGGGTATTCTGGCAGATACTACCGCCTATTTCATGAAGAATTTTATCCTGATCGCAATACCACTTTTCTGCTTCATGGCATACATGCTGGAAAGCTCCGGGATCGCCGAAGACCTTTTCTATATGATGCACGTCTGGCTCGGACCACTCAGGGGCGGATTGGCAGTGGGGGCAGTCTTAATCTGCACCGTTTTTGCGGCCATGTCCGGCATCAGTGCCGCCGGCACTTTGACTACAGGGCTGGTGGCTTTGCCGGCAATGCTGAAATCCGGCTAAGATAAGCACCTGGTCTGCGGCCATCACCGCAGGCGTGGCTCTGGGTGCTCTGATCCCGCCCGCGCGTGCCGGGAAGGCGGGTTTTGCCACCTCGTGGCACCAGAGGGTGGAAGGGCGTGATCCGGTCGGGTGCCAGTTTATTTTGCAGGAGATAACGTAAAATGGACAGGAAATTATTTGAGTTTCCCATCAGTTATACCACCCTGATAGGTAAAATTGGGCTCGGCTGGGGGGCTCACGAGACGGTAGCCGATGAATGCCAGACTGCCGGCATAAAAAAAGCCCTCATCACCACTGCGGTATCGCTACCGAACTCTTTGACAAGGTCACCTCCAATCCTAAAGATTTCGAGGTCGAAGAAGCCTTCGCCATTTTTCAGCAAGCCCAGTGCAACGGCGTCGTCTCCATAGGCGGCGGAAGCTCGCATGATTGCGGAAAAGGGGTACGGGCACTGGCTGCTAATAGCGACAAAAAGATCGGTGATATGGCCGCCTTTCTGGACCCGCCCTGGATGGAGAAGATGAAAACCTATCATCCCATTACGGTACCGCAAATTTCCGTGAATACCACTGCCGGGACCGGAGCGGAGTCTACTATGGCCGCCGTTATTATCAACTCCCTGGACAGGATCAAGCAGGTCATAATGGTGCCCGGGCTGGCGCCCACGGCGGCCCTGATTGACCCTCTCCTGATCAGGATGATGCCCCGGAACCTGGCTGCCCAGACCGGTTTCGACGCTCTGGCCCACGCCTTTGAATGTTATATCACCAGGCTACCTTCGCGGTACAGCCGCTATCTGATGCTGGGATCGATGTCACTGGTCAGCCAAAGCCTCAGGGAGTTCGCTTACAATCGCATGAACTCTAAAGCCTGTGAGGACATGTGCTGGGCAGAATCCATGTCCGGACTCGGCCTCAGCCACGGCGGAGGGGTGGGCATAGTCCATGGCTTCAGTCACGGCATTTCCACTCTGTATAATGTGCACCACGGGTTGGCCAGCGCTGCAGTGGCCGTCCCCCTGGAAAGATATAATGCGGAGTGCTGCCCGGAGAAGTTTGCCGATATGGCCCGGGCCATGGGGGTAGATACCCGGGGAATGACCACCGGGCAGGCGGCCGATAGATGGTTCGAGGAAATCGAGAGGCTGCTGAAAGACCTTGATATTCAGACGGGGAACTTAAAAAAGCAGTTCGGGGTTAAAGAAGAAGACCTGGAGCACATCATCCTTAAGCAGTACAAAAATGATTTCAACCGGGAAGGGAATCCCCGGGATTATAATTTCGAAGAATGTCTCCGATTGTTTAAAAGCCTTCTGTAGAGTCAAGGTTAGATTAATAATTATTCTTAAGAGTTAAAAGGAGAACGCATGAAACTGGAAGGAAAAACAGCCTTGATAACCGGGGCCGGCGGCGGCATGGGCAGAGCCATGGCCTTGCTCTTTGCTGAAGAAGGGGCGGCGATTGCTATCTGCGATATCAACCTGCAGGGACTGGAGAGTACGGCTGCGGCAGTCAGAAATAAAGGGCACCGGGTCCTGGCCATAAAAGCCGACGTTTCGGAAAATCGCGAGGTTGAGGCTATGGTCGACCGGATAATCCGGGAACTGGGCGGAGTAAATATCCTGGTTAACGATGCTGGCGTCGGACTGGGCGGTCCCGCCGAGGAGTTGCCTGTCGAGACCTGGGATAAGGTCGTCAAGATTAACCTGCGCAGCCAGTTCCTGTGCTGCCAGAAGGTGGGACGCTGGATGATAGGTCATGGCGGCGGCAGAATTCTCAATATAGCCTCAATCGGAGGTGTCGAGGGAGCACCCACCTGTTCCGGCTATGGACCGTCTAAGGCGGGAGTGATAAGTTTGACCCGTGTCCTGGCGGTGGAGTGGGCCAAACATAATATCCGGGTCAACTGCATTGCCCCGGGGGCGATTATGACGCCGATGCTCGAAGGCAGCGTAGCCACCGGAATGAGAACCCTGGAAGACTATCAAAAACGGAGCCCGATGGGAAGAGTCGGACAGCCTGAAGAAATAGCCACCGCCGCCCTGTTCCTGGTTTCTGACGATTCCAGCTACATTACCGGCGTTACCCTGCCGGTAGACGGCGGCTCGCTATGCTATGGACAACCGACTATCTAAAGCGGGATATCCCGGTCAGGTTAAGGTCTCTTTCTTGGTATATTGCGGTGCCAGGGTAGCGTGGACAAAGAGAATAGGCTTGGTAACTTTAATGAAATTCAACGGGCAGTGGATCATTCCCGCCGGGATATAAACGCTGGTCGGGGTGGTGATCTTATGAATTTCCCGCTCCGGTCCCAGACCGATTTCGATATCGGCTCCTAATTCCCCCATATTATCGGGATCCATGGAAAGAAACCAGATGTACATGTCGAAGTCATGGGTGTGGGCATACTCTTCCATTACAACCGGTTCGGTAATGCGCAGGAACATCATCGTGAAATTGGACTTATAGTCCGTTTCGCCGGTGTAAATCAGCTCTGGCCCGAACTTGCCCTTTCCCACCTTCTTCTTGACTACATACTGACCGTACTTGGTTTTAGCTGCCATTCTAGCAATCCTCCTTTTTGGGAATTTTCAACAGGACTTTCAGGTTGTTTTCCTTATCCTTGAGCAGCTTCTCGAATCCCAGTTCTACAGCCTCTTGCAGCGGCACCCGGGAAGTTATTAACAGTCCCGGATCGATCCTCCTATCGGCTAACAGGGCGATAACCGGCTCCGCCTCGCGGACATAGATGGAGCTGCCGACGATCCTTTTTTCCCCGAAGACGACACCGGCAAAATGAAATGGACCTGCTCTGTCAAACACCCCGATCATCACTGCTATCCCATCCCGGCGGGCTATATCCACCGCCATCTGGGCGGTATCCGGGTTGCCGACACACTCGAAGGTTACATCCGCACCCAGCCCTCCGGTAAGCAGCTGGACCTGTTTTACCGGGTCCTCTTTCCCGGGGTCGATCGCCGCATCGGCTCCCATCTTCCGGGCTATGCCAGCGCGGCCCGGATGCTTTGAGACGATATAAACGGAGGCCGCGCCAGCCGCCAAGGCCATCAGCAATACGCTAAGACCTATCGTCCCATCTCCAACAATGGCTACAGTGTCACCCGGTCGCATTTCGCTCTTGCGCACCGCATGGAGTCCAACCGCCAGAGGTTCCACCAGCGCAGCGTATTCATAGCTCACCGAACCAGGCAGATTATAGAACGCATAATGTGGGGCCACCATATACTCTGCCATGCAACCGTTCTCAGTCAGTCCGGAAAAGCCCTGGTTTAGACAAATGTTATACTGCATCCTTTTACAGAAGTAGCATTCCCCACAGGCCCAGTAGCCCAGCCCGGTCACCCGGTCTCCGATCTTAAAGTCTTTAACTCCCTTCCCCAGCTGCACCACCCGGCCGGAGAATTCGTGCCCCAGAGTTATGGGGGCCTTTGTCGGGGAAATCATGCAGGGGCCGGAGGCATATTCTCGCAGATCCGTTCCGCATATCCCGGCATATTCGATTCTGGCTTTTATCTGACCGGCTTCGGGGAAGGGCTCGGGTGCATCTTCATACCGCACATCTTTTCGGCCATACCACCTTAATGCCTTCATGTCCCACCACCTGCAGATAAATTTGATTTAAGTGCCGGTATTCAAAGCCGCGTGAAATATAAGCAATTTGCCGAGCCCACAGGCTAGTATTTTTTCAATAATGCCTGGATCAATCGAAAGGAGTTCTTCAGGATCTGACCTATCTCTTCTTCGGTAATATTGTCAAGATGGACGCCGGCGACCACGCAGACCGTCTTTTGGGTATATTTGCTGATGGCATAAGCCGCTTTTTGAGCCAGGGCGTCATCTTTGTGTCCCAGGCGGGTAACTACTGATACTGAAGCCCTCTGATGCTCCCGGTCAAATTCCCCTATTGCCACCGCACCGATATGAACACCCTCATTGAAGATGCGTACCAGCAGGTCCTGCCCCATCTCCACAGCCCGGAGAATGACCCGGGTCCTACCTTCTCCTCTTTGCAGCTTGTATTCCATCTTCAGCCGGCTACTCAATTTCCTATTCTCGGGCCTTAAGACCTTCCCAGCGGCAGAGAAGATTGTGCTCGATGCCAAACATGTCCAGCACCTTACCAACGGTGTGGTCGATTATTTCCTGAATCGTCTTGGGTTTGTCATAAAAGGCAGGGACCGGAGGTGCAATAATGGCACCCATTTCCGTCACCCTTTCCATGTT
>JAGDMY010000182.1 GCA_017860765.1 Chloroflexota bacterium
GTAGGTGGTGAAGGCCGCAAAACCAAAGTTGTTGCCATTGCGGTATTCCAGAAAACCGGCTACCAGCTGGGCCAGGCCACCAAAAATAAAGGCCATCCACATCACCGCCCCAATCCCCACAAATCCCAGGTTATGGAACTGCAGCAGCATGGTAGTGGCCCCAAAGGCCCCCAGCCCCACCGCCGCCGGGTTAGCCAGACTTTTTTCACCGCTGGCTACCGCCCTCTGGATTTCTGAAAACAGTTTAATGTCACTGTCCTGATCTATATATTCTTCAAAGACCCCTCTTTTTCTTACATGCGACATGGTTGCGGCCTCCTGATCCTAAAAACCTATATAACACCCTATTGTAACCGGTTAAGAGTTTTTCGCCAGGTTTGGCAGGGAGTCCATGGAGATGGCCGGTCCTTTCACCTTTTCGCCGGTGGCTTTGACCGCCATTACCGGAATAGTGCCCTCCAACCGCATCACCTTGTCAGTAACACTGCCGATAGCCCAGCGGACTATCCCGGACCGGCTATGGGTGGCCATGGCGATAAGATGTACTTTAGTCTCACGAGCTGCTTTTACGATTTCCTCGGGAGCATGTCCAAAAGTCACCCTGGTTTTAGCCCTGATACCCTTGGCCTCCAGCCCTGCTGCTACTTTATCCAGGTAAACCTGGGCTTGCTGAACTAACGCGGCCTGCTCATCCTGACTATAGGGAAGCTGAGCGGCATCGGCATCAGTGAGCGCGTTATAGTTCATTTTGGAGATTACCCGCAGAAGGGTTACTTCCGTATCCATCCGGGGAGTGGTCTTGAACACCAGATCCTCAATCTTGGGTAAAATCGCTTCCCCGACCTCGGTTCCATCCAGCGGTACTAAAATTCTCTCTTCCATTTTGGTCCTCCTAATCTGACTAGTTATTTAATTTCTTTCCACCCCTCGACCCTTCTACACCTTATAGATTAACAACCCCTGCCAATTCTGACATCCGTAGGATCACTCGTTTTACAAAACAAAGTAAACCTGTTTTATGGAGGGCAAAAAACACGCCCGCAGGGAAACTATCTATATAAATACTCTGAGTTGAGCAGGCAGTTATACCTACTCATGCCAAAATCCGGCCAAGCATAAATACCTGTTTCAGAGGTCAGGTTGTCCGAATTGAGGCAGGGGATCGAGCCTGTAAATAAGCTGGGGACCTAGCCGCGATATTGGCGCTAATGGTATAATCTCTGCTAGCGGTAGTTACCCCGGGGTACCGCTTCAGGATGGTTCTCGAACCTGGCCTGAAGACATCGTCTCGATTTACCGTATCTCGGCAAACGATTTTCAGATTGACTTCCAAATGCCAAAATTTCACTTTTTTATTAAAGGGGTGAATATGAGAGAACCTGAATTTAAGCCGGACAAAACGGTGCAAAAATGTCTGGGCCAATGTTCCTTTACCGCCAATGGATGTCCCTCAGACGTGGATATCAAAGATGGCAAAATTGTCCGCATACGGCCTACCCACTTCGATGACAAATACACCCGGGAAGAGATAAATCCCTGGAGAATCCAGAAAGACCGGCATATTCTCGAACCGCCCTTGAAACATCAAATGCCGGCCTACCAGCTGGCCTATAAAAAAAGGGTCTATTCACCCAACCGGATTAAATATCCGCTGAAGAGAGTGGACTGGGACCCCAATGGTGAAAGGAACCCTCAGAACAGGGGTAAGAGTAAATTTAAGAGAATCTCCTGGGACGAGGCCTCTTCTATCATCGTCCAGGAGATTAAGCGGGTGCAGGAGAAATACGGTCCCTATGCCCTGCTTTGCCATGGTGACGGCCACGGGGAGACTAAGACCATCCACGGCCCGCATTCCTGCCAGATGCTGCTCATGGAGAAAGCGGGAGACTATACCCTGGCTGTGAGAAACGCAGATAGCTGGGAGGGATGGTACTGGGGGGCTGAGCACGTCTGGGGAGGGGAAAAAGCCCAGGGGTTCATGCTACCTGTCTGCAATGTTCTGAATGACATATCGCAGCATACTCAGATGCTGGTCCATATCGGGTCTGATCTGGAGACTACTCCCTGGGGTTTTGCCGGACAATTTCCCAGCCAGGCTTTATACTTCTGGAGCAGCATTGGGATTAAACAGGTCTTCATCTGCCCGGATCTTAATTATTCCGCGGCTGTGCACGCTGATAAATGGATACCCATCCTGCCCAACACCGATGCGGCGTTGCTCCTGGCCATAGCCTATGTCTGGCTTAAAGAGGGGACTTATGATAAGGACTATGTAAAAACTCACGTCGTAGGTTTTGAAAAGTTCTCAGACTACGTTCTGGGACAGGAGGATGGCATTCCTAAAACTCCCCAGTGGGCTTCGGGAAAATGCGGGGTTGCGGAATGGAGCATCAAAGCCCTGGCCAGAGATTGGGCTGCCAGAGTAACTTCAACTATCCACTTCTATGGCGGCTCTTATATCCGGGGACCTTACTCCCACGAGCCGGCCAGACTGGAATGCTGTTTGCTGGGAATGCAGGGATTGGGTAAGCCCGGCGTCCATCAATCAGCACGCTTTGCGGGGGTCCCCCAGCAATTTAAGGACCTTCCGCTCACAGAGGTGTTTCTCGTAGACCCGCGGGACATTATCAAGAGCAAATCACCCGTCAGTTTTAAAAGCAGAATCTGGGCAGGCAGAATGATATATACCAACACCCCACAGATAATTCCCAAAACTTTGATCCATCAGGCGATCCTGGAACCGCCGGTCAGCACCTGGGGCAGCACCAATTTACATGCGCTTACCAAAGACCAGTTCGTTAAATACACTTATCCAATCCCAGCGGAAAAAGGGGGGACTGAGATCCATATGATATGGACTGATAATCCCTGCCGGTTGACCTGCTGGAACAATGCCTACCGGACCATCGACGCTTACTGCAGTCCCAAGATAGAATGTATCGTGGCCCAGCATCCCTGGCTGGAAAATGATACCGTATTTGCCGACATTATACTCCCTACCAACACCAAATTGGAGGAGGAGGACATCGCCCTCTTTAACATGGGGGGCTCTCCCTACAGGGGGCTGGTGATCGAGGACCAGGCTATTCAACCAATTGGCGAGTCGGTAAGTGATTACGAGGCAGTTGGTGAGGTTGCCAAAAAAATGGGGCTGTATGAGCAGTACACCGACGGAATGACTGTCAAGGAGAAAATTAAGCTTGGCTTTGAGCTTACCCAGCTGGACCAGCTTATAAGTTGGGATAAATTTAAAGAAAATAAGTATTATGTCGTGCCTACGGACCCGGATTGGGAGAGTTCCCCGGCAGGTTTGAAACGTTTTTATGAAGACCCGGAAAAGTACCCCCTGGAGACGCCCTCCGGTAAGCTGGAATTTTACTCCAGGAGGCTGGCGGAATTCTTTCCGGATGATCAGGAGAGGCCGCCCTCTCCCAGATGGATCGAGAAGGGCCCCAGCCACGATGAAAGGCTCTCCAGCCAGAGGGCTAAGCAATATCCCTTCCTTTTGGTCAGCAACCACCCCCGCTGGCGGACCCACGCTCAGGATGATGATATCACCTGGCTCAGGGAGATACCCACCTGCAAAGTCAAAGGCTTTGATGGGTACCTCTACGAACCCGTCTGGATTCACCCTGAAGACGCCGCAAAAAAAGGTATCAGCACAGGGGATATTGTCAAGCTATATAATGAAAGGGGTATTGTGCTGGGTGGAGCTATCGTCTGGGAGCGCGTAATGCCGGGCGTAGTCTACCAGGACCATGGGGCGCGGGCGGACATTATCGCCGCCGGACCTGAGGAATACCTGGACCGCGGCGGCGCTATCAATTTGATCGCTCCCACCAACGGGACCTCCCGGAACTGCTGGGGAATGGCTACCAGCGGCTACCTGGTAGATATAGCCAGGGTCAGAATGGACGAGATGGAGGGGTGGAGGTTAAAGTATCCCGAAGCCTTCAAAAGGCCATATGAGCCCGCTGCGGGTTTATTATTCAATAGCTGGGTAGCAGAGGCCTGAGACCCGGCTTGAGGAATATTTGTCGACTGCAGCTTGGATAATATAAGGAGGCTTATAAATGAAAAGGTTAATATCCACATTCACAGTCCTTTTGCTGGTCGGCCTCATACTCGTCGGTTGTGCAAGTTCTCCCAGCCCGACCACAACAGCA
>JAGDMY010000183.1 GCA_017860765.1 Chloroflexota bacterium
CGGCTTCAGCACTCTGATTATCTCGGAAAGGTGTTTTTCAGCCAGGGGATTTTGAAAGGTTAAATTGCGAAAAGCAAAGGAGATGCCCAGGCAATCGTAAAAAGCCTCCGGGAAGGGCAAATTCGCAGCATCGCCCCGGGTAAAGGCGACCTTCCGGTTTTGGGACGCAGCTTTCCGGGTGGCAATGTCCAACATGGGCTGGCTGTAGTCGAGTCCCCTGACTTCCACCATATAGTCCGCGGAAGCCGCGATAGTGATCGCCAAATCGCCCGTGCCGCAGCATAAGTCCAGCACTTTTTGAGGGCGGGCCTGCAAACATTCCCGGGCAGCCAACCTCCGCCATCCCCGGTCCATGCCCCAGGTAAACAGGCTATTGATTAAATCATAACGCGGTGGTATGTCCGTGAACATACCATAGAGGGGCTTCTTTTCCGCTATTTTATTCTGGAGTTCAGCCACATCAAGGCCTGATTTCTGGTTAGATTAACCGCTGCCCTAGCGCAAAATTGGAAACACGGTGGCGAGTATATAACCGATACCCATCAGCAGAGGAATACCCAGCACCATCATGACGTTACTTGCCATCGCCGGCAGCAAAATGTTCAATTTGTCAGAGCTAAATGAACCCCGGATAGCCTTGAGGGCGAAAGGGAGCGTCAATAAGGCGATCAGGGCCATTTTGGGAATTATGCCAGCCGCAGCGGCCCCAATAATCCAGATATAAGTCGCCAGCGAAAAGGAAGTGTAAACCAGGGCCGCCCCTTTTTTACCGGCGGTGATCGGCAGAGTTTTTTTACTCGCAATGGTATCGGCTTCAGCATCCGGGAATTCATTCAATAATAACAAATTCAAGACCAGGAAACCCGGGGGTACGGAGGCAAAGAATCCCGGCCACGAATAATGACCGGTCTGCACGAAATAGGCACCCAGGACAGGCAGGAAACCCAGGCCAAGGCCAGCCGTCCACTCCGGAAAATGGCCCTTTAATATCACGGGGGTATACAGAATAATGCATAGAGCAGCTATTATGATCAGAGGCAAAAGCTGCCACCCCTGCGTCAACGTAAAAAAGATGCCGATGGGCACTGCCAATATCAGGCAGACCAGGCCATACCAGAGCACCTGCTTTGGCCTGAGCAGCCTGGCAGGTAATATGCCGCTGCCTCCGCTGAAAGGAGTCTTCAGAGTTTTTAAATCGACCCCGCTGACATAATCCACATAATCATTTAAGATGTTCACGCTGGAATGGCACAATAAGAGCCCGATCAGGGCAATAATGGCATAAGCGATACTTACGGAGCCTTCGTACCAGGCTACCGCGGTGCCCAGAAGAATCAGGACCAGGGGCAGCAGCAGGAACTGGGGCCGGGTCTCTAAAAACCAGATTTTCAGATTGAAAGCCAGAGTCCTTTTTTGAGTAGCAGGCGCGGTTACCAATTATCCTATCCTTTATCACGACCGGGCCAAAATTCGGCCCGGCTTTTATCAGCCGTTATGCTTTACTATCCTCATCAGTATTTGATTATTATCTCATCCCCAATTTTGACCGGGAAAAAAGCGGCGGCGCTGCCGTTAGCTAGCGCTATTTCCAGGTAGCCGCTGCTGCCGAATATCGCCCGCGGACCCGGGCCGGTGGCATAGGTGCGGGCCAATCCCCGTATAACGCTGCCGGATATTACAATCGTAACCGATTGTTCTTTCCCTGACAAGTTTTCCGCTTTAACATCGGTGATCAAATTCCCGAAGTTGTCAACATGTAAAATGTGACCAATGATCTGGCCCTCCTGCAGGGAGGGGCGGGGCAGGGGAAGCGAGGTCACGGTGTCGATGTTTTCGCCCAGACTGGCAGCCGTCATCCCCAGAGATAGTCTGGCGGCCACCGGAGCGAAAATGTCCCGGCCATGGAAAGTTGGGCTTACCGGTTGAATCCAGTATTCCGATTTGGTAATAGCGTAGGCTTTGAGGTCCGGTCCCGGTTTGACGCGCTGGCTGTCCGGGACTGCCTGGTGGGGATAGGCTTCCAGGATATAGCTGAGGACGCCATTGTCCGGGGCCACGAAATAAGCCCGGGGGGTTTTCAAGATGATACCCCGGCGGTCGGTGCCGACTCCAGGGTCAACTACCACTACGTGAACGCTATACAGGGGGAAGAACTTAAAGGCGGTTCCGAGTACAAAAGCCGCTTCCAGGATATTTTGAGGCCTGATATTATGAGATATATCCACTATGGTGGCTTCGGGATTGATACTGTAGATTACCCCCTTCATGGCCGCCACATAGCTGTCATTCAGGCCAAAATCAGTGGTCAGCGTGATAAACGAACCCATAATATGTAGTATAAATCGATTTTAGAGGATTGCCTAGAGTTATCACCCGCTGGCATAAAAATCCCCTCCTTCCAATTGGAGAAGGGGTTTTTGTCTGGCGTTCTATAATCCAGGTTCGCGAAGGCTAAGTAACTTTCAAAGCCACAATTGAAATGATCACAAATAAGACAGCCAGGACGACTGTCAGCTGAAAAAGGTTTTTCTCAACGCCGCGCCGGGTACGGTATACGGTGTCCGCCTGGCCGAAAATCCCCCCCAGTCCCCCGCCCTTGACCTGGAACATTATTGATAATATCAAACCTAGCGATATAATAATAAGTGCAATACTGAAGTAAGTTGACATAGATTATTTCCCCTCTATTCTCTTTACTAAAAGCTCTTGTGCCAGACTGGCGTTGGCGCGCCCCCGGGTGGCCTTCATAACCTGACCGACCAGGAATTTCAGCGCCTGGGTCTTACCGGCTTTATAGTCCGCTGCTGGCTGTGGGTTGGCTGCCACCACCTGGTCAACTGCAGCTTCTATCTCTCGGTTATCGGTGATCTGGCTCAGTCCCTGTCTCTGGATTATAGCATCGGGCGCCTGGCCTGTTTTAAACATCTCCTCAAAGACAGTTTTAGCACTTGTCCCGCTTATATTACCCTTTTGTACCAGATCTATCAAGTGGCACAACTCTGGCGGGGCAACTTTGCTGCCCGTGATCTCTGTATTGGTGGCGTTCAGCAGGCGGGTAAACTCGCCCAAAAGCCAGTTGCTGACAGCCTTAGGCTTGCCTGGAGATGCCTCGCCCTGTTTTAAACAGCTCTCATAATAGTCCGCCATGGCTTTGGATTCCGTAAGCAGGTTGGCATCATAAAGCGGTAGACCATATTGCGCTACGAAACGGTCACGCCGCGTTTCAGGCAATTCCGGCAGCCTGGCTTTGACCCGCTCTACCCAGGCCTGCTCGATGCACAACGGAGGCAGGTCCGGCTCCGGGAAATAGCGGTAATCATGGGCATATTCCTTGCTCCGCTGAGAGACTGTTTTGCCATCATCCTCCACCCATCCGCGGGTCTCCTGTACCAGCCGCTTCCCCTCTTCAGCCATTTTCTTCTGCCGCTTGACCTCATATTCCATAGCCCGATAAACAGCGCGGAAGCTATTCATGTTTTTTACTTCCACCTTGGACCCGTATTCCGTACTATTGACCGGGCGGATGCTAACATTGGCATCACAACGAAAGCTGCCCTCCTCCATATTTCCGGTAGACACGCCCAGGTATTGCAGGATGCTGCGAAGTTTGATAAGGTACTGGCGGGCTTCCTCCGCTGAACGTAAGTCCGGCTCCCCTACGACTTCCATCAAGGGCGTCCCGGCCCGGTTGACATCAACCAGGCTGTGGCCTTCGCCCAGCTCCGCACCATGATGGATCATTTTGGCCACGTCCTCTTCAAGATGGACGCGGGTGATGCCGACCTGTTTTTTCACCCCGTCTGCTTCGATGGTGAGCCAGCCTTTCACTCCAATGGGCGCGTCAAACTGGGAGATCTGATAGCCCTTCATGAGGTCAGGATAAGGATAGTTTTTCCTATCGAATTTGGAGTAGCCAGGAATGGAGCAATGCAAAGCCAGCGCTGTCATCATCGTATATTCAACCGCCTGCTGGTTTATGGTGGGGAGTACCCCGGGCATGCCCAGGCAGACCGGGCAAACATGAGTATTGGGTGGAGCGCTGGCATAATCTGCGCTGCACCGGCAATACATCTTGCTCCTGGTCAACAGCTGGGCATGGACTTCCAGTCCGATTACGGTTTCGAATTCCATATTGTGTCCTGACAAACAACTTTT
>JAGDMY010000184.1 GCA_017860765.1 Chloroflexota bacterium
CCGGCTATTCCCTTAATTTCATTGCCACTTTTGCGGGTGCTGGGACAGCTCGCCCGCTGCTATATTGTCGCCGAAGGACCGGATGGGCTCTTTTTGATCGACCAGCATGCTGCCCATGAGCGCATAATTTTTGAGAAAATCAAGGGCCAGCGTGACTCTCGCAATGTCGAAGTGCAGGGATTGCTCGAGGCTGTTACATTTGAAGTTGCACCCAGGCAAGCCGCTGTATTGAAGGCCCATGCAGCCGAGCTCGCTGATTTTGGATTCAACCTCGAAGCCTTTGGCAATCATACCTTTCTGGTGAGAGCAATTCCTTCAGTATTAAGGGACCGGGACTGGTCGGCCATGCTGAGAGAATCGCTGGACAGCCTTTCAGATAATTGGGCGGAAAACCTAGCGGTCACCCTGGCCTGCCATAGCGCCATTCGGGCCGGAAAGGTCTTAAGTGATGTAGAGATGCGGGAACTGGTAAAGCAGCTGGAGCAGACCTCGTTACCGAATACCTGCCCTCACGGGCGGCCTACCATGATTCAAATGAGCCTGCAGCGACTGCTGAAAGAGTTCGGACGCGGCTAAAGGGCATCCCCGTCTAACTGCCCCCGCGCTTTACCAGCGGTATGCCAGCGGCACACAGGGGACATTCTTCAGGGCGGTAAGTCACGGTAACGGAACGTAAACAGCTGAAGAGGGGAACGCCGAAGTCTACGGCCTTCTCAGAACGGTCGACCAAAACGCCGATGCCCACCAATTTTCCCTTCAGGGAGCTGATGGCGGAAATTACCTCTCTAATCGAGCCGCCGGTGGTTAGAATATCATCCACCAGCAGGACCCTTTCCCCCGGCGCAATGGAAAATCCGCGACGAAAAGCCCTCTCCGAACTCCCCTCTTTTTTCTCCGCGAAAATACCCCGCACGCCCAGCTGCCGGGCCACCTCGAAGGCCAGAATAATCCCGCCGGTAGTCGGCCCGGCCACCACCTGGATCCCTTGATCGCGGAAGTTGTCAGCGATCATGCGGCAGAGCTCCTGAGTATAGGCGGGATACTGAAGGACCTGGAACTTTTCCCAGTAGATTGGGGAGTGCAGGCCGGAGGTAAGAAGGAAATGACCCTTTAATATAGCCCCTGACTTTTCAAAAAGCTGTTCCGCTGTTAAGGCCATGCTCACTCTCCAAAAATAGAACCCCTTATTGCATTTTACCCGCTCTGGGGGCCGTCTATTGCCAGAAAATCACTGTCACAGCTGAGCCGGGTGAAACCTGCGGTTTTAAGTAATAGCTGCCAGCCCCGCCAAACTTACCCAGAGGCCAATATCGCAACCAGGCCCAACCTACGATGTGGTCTCTGGTGACGGTCCAACCCAGATGGGAATCGCTGCTGTTATTGCGGTTATCTCCCAGAACAAAATAGTTATCCTCCGGGATTTTAACCGGAGCCAGGGTATATCTGGGTTTTTCCTTAATATACGGCTCTTCGAGGGGTACCTGATTGACGTAGACTGTTCCTCCCTTGACTTCGATGATGTCACCGGGGAGGCCAATCAGCCGCTTCACAAATTCCCTGTTCGGATCGGCGGGTGGTCTGACAATGATGATTTCGCCCCGCTCGGGTTCCCTGAAGTTGTAAGCCGGCTTGATGACGATAAGCCGCTGGCCGGCCAGCAGAGTCGGCTGCATGCTAACGTCATAGACTACACTGTTTTGCAGGGAAGTCTGGATAATCAGGTAGATTGCTACCGCCAGCCCGACAGTAATAAGGACTTCACGTACCCAGCTTTTCATAGGGTTAATCGCCTTTTTAATTCTGAATTCAATTATACCCTATGCATTCCTGCGCTGCCAAATCTTAAAAATTTCACGGAGACTGGCTCTCAGTCAGCTGGGAGTCCAGCGGAAAGTTATCTACCCCGCCCCATTTATCCGGGGGCCAGGCACAAACCCAGGCTCTGCCCAGAATATCCTCCTGGGGGACCGTCCATCCGATCAAAGTATCGTTGCCCAGGTTGCGGTTATCCGCCAGGATGAAATAGTTCCCCGAGGGGACTTGATAGGGTGTAATGGTATAGCGGGGCGGGTTTTTAACATAGGGCTCTTTAAGCGGCATTTTATTAATGTAGACAACCCGCTCTTTTACTTCGATAATATCCCCGGGCAGACCGATAATTCTCTCCAACTGTGGGGAATCCTTCTCAGCTGATGTGTAATAGACGATATCTCCCCGTTCAGGTTGGCTATATTTAAAAGCCAGCTTATTGATCAGCACTCGTTCTCCAGGATTCAACGCAGGCGACATGCTGTTGCCCTCCACGGAGTGACCGCCGACCACCAGGCGTAAGAGCAAAAAGATGACGGCAGCCAGCACTACTGTCACTATCAACTCTCGCCACAAGCTACGCATATCCCGCCCCCTGAACCTCTTATTTTAATTTTAACATGCCTATCGTTCTTATCCAGCCTTATTTTCGTACCTCAGGACTTATGGATGAGGTTGATTTGCAGTGCTTTAAATAGAGGTGCTAGAATTTACTGGAAATGGATTATATGGCGCTAGCACTATCGCTAGCCAGGCTGGCCCAGGGTCAGGTTAGTCCTAATCCTGCCGTCGGGGCGGTGATAGTCAAGGATGAGGTCATTCTCGGGCAGGGTTATACCCAACCCCCGGGCGGAGACCACGCGGAAATCGTGGCTTTGAAGCAGGCCGGAGCAGCGGCACAGGGATCAACTCTATATGTGACGCTGGAGCCTCACTGCTACCACGGTCGGACTCCACCCTGCACCCAGGCTATCATCAAGGCCGGAATCAGCGCCGTTCATTTTGCCACTTTAGACCCTAATCCACAGGTAGCCGGCAAGGGACAGGCTGAACTCATCCGTGCCGGGATTAAACTTTACGTCGGTGATCATGCCAGGGAAGCCGCCGAACTCAATGAAGCCTACGTCAAATATATTACCTCGGGGATGCCATTTGTCACCGTGAAATTTGCCGCCAGCCTGGATGGCAAAATCGCTACACGGACCGGCGATTCCAAATGGATAACGGGTGAGGCAGCCCGCAAGCAGGTCCAGCATATGCGCTATGTCTCCGATGCGGTTATGACAGGCGCCAACACCGTCATCATTGACGACCCCCGTCTCACGGTCAGGTTGTCTGTCAAGGGTGGAATCACCCACAAGCAGCCTATCCGGGTAATCATCGATGGTCTGGGACGCACTCCGCCCCGGGCTCGCCTGTTTGCTGAGCCGGGGAAGACCCTGATAGTCCTGGGCCAGGCAGTACCCGGGGAAGTTAAACTCTCGCTGGCGAAAACCGGAGCCGAAATCCTGGAATTGCCCTCCGAGGCCGGGGTAATGGACCTTCACCAAATTTTACGTATTCTTGGAGAGAGACATATCAGCAGCGTTCTGGTTGAGGCCGGCGGAATTCTGGTGGGCTCCCTCTTCGATGCCGGGCTGGTAGATAAAGTGGTGGCTTTTTTAGCTCCGGTAGTTATCGGCGGCGAAGAATCCAAACCGGCCATCGCCGGCAGGGGCGTTGATAATCTTGGCGACTGCACCAGGCTGGAAAAGCTCAAGGTCGAGATGGTGGGTGAAGATATTATGCTCAGCGGTTACGTAGCGAGGTAGACTTGTTTACCGGGATAGTGGTTGAAGTCGGCCATGTAATATCCGCCCGGACTGATAAACTGGTGGTTGGCGCCAGCCTGGTCATGAAAGAGCTTCAATTGGGCGGCAGTGTGGCGGTCAACGGAGCATGTCTCACAGTTACCAGTTTTGATAGCGGCTCTTTTACGATTGATTTAAGTCCTGAGACACTCCAACGTACTAACCTGGGAATGTTGAGAAACGGGGAGCCGGTGAATTTGGAGCGGCCTCTGGGGTTGGGGGGTGAACTGGGGGGACACCTGGTTCAGGGCCATATCGATGGCACCGGGAAAATCAGGGGCATTTTTCCGGAGGGCGGTTCGACCATATTCAGCTTTGAAGCCCCTCAGGAAATAATGCGCTATCTGGTAGAAAAAGGCTTTATTGCCGTAGAAGGCATCAGCCTTACTGTCACCGGAAGAAGCGATAGGGACTTCCGGGTATCTGTGGTGGAATATACACGGACTCATACCAACCTGCAGTACCATCGAATTGGCGACAGAGTCAATCTGGA
>JAGDMY010000185.1 GCA_017860765.1 Chloroflexota bacterium
TTTATAATATTGGCATCCGATTCAGCACATCCTGATGGGCTGAAATTTGAGTCTGCGCTTGATCAGGGCGAATCACCAATACATAATGCGAGGAGGTCAAATTGGCGCAAGAAAGTAAGAAACAGGTAGAAGAAACAACTTATATCAAAGGCATGTGTTTGAGCTCCAACGGCGATAATTCCAACGTAGCCGCGGTGGATGTCAAGGATGGAAAAATTATCAGGATCCGGTCTTTCCACTATGATTGGAAGTATAAACCGGAGGTATTTAATCCCTGGACGCTGGAAGCCCGGGGCAAGACTTTTTCCGCACCACTGAAAGTAGCCATCCCACCGCATGCTACGGCCTACAAGAAGCGCATTGTGTCCCCCAACAGGATACTGTACCCTCTGAAGCGGGTGGACTGGGACCCCGACGGAGAAAGGAACCCCCAGAATAGAGGCAAGAGCGGCTACGTCAGAATCTCCTGGGACGAAGCTGCCACCCTCGTCGCCAATGAGATCAAGAGAATTCATAAGAAATATGGGCCCGAGGCAATTCTTTTGCAGGATGAAGGCCACGGCGAGACCAAAGTAGTGCATGCCACTCATACCGGTATCGGCCGGCTGCTCAAAATGATGGGGGGGTTCACGCTGCAGGTCAGGAATCCGGACAGCTGGGAAGGCTGGTTCTGGGGGTCCAAGCACGTCTGGGGCTGTGAACCTGTAGGCACTTATAACACTTATCATGCCAATATCTATTGGGACGTTGCCAAGAACACCGAGCTGCTGATCCATCAGGGGAGTGATGCCGAGACTACCCCCTGGGGCTTTGGGGGAGGGTTTATGCCCGGCTTGTTCTGTTACTGGTATACCGAGCTGGGCATCAAGCAGATATTTATCAGCCCCGATTTGAATTATGCCGGGGCGGTGCATGCCGACAAGTGGATTCCGATCCTGCCCAATACCGATGCTGCCCTGCATCTGGCTATAGCCTATGAGTGGATAACCCAGGGCACTTATGACAAGCAATATGTGGCTAGCCATACGGTCGGATTCGATAAGGTCAAGGACTATGTCCTGGGCAAGGAAGACGGCGTTGCCAAAACCCCGGTCTGGGCGGCCCCCAAATGCGGGGTCCCCTCCCGTATCATCAAGGCCCTGGCCAAGATGTGGGCTTCCCGGGCTACTTCTACCACTCACGGTTTTGGCGGGCCCTATATCCGGGGGCCATATTCAACCGAACCGGCCCGGCTGGAGGTAGTGCTGCTGGCGATGCAAGGGCTCGGTAAGCCGGGCGTCCATCAGCTGTGTTTTATTGAAGGGACCTTCCTGGCTTTCTACGTCCTGGGGCACGAAGTTGGACAGCCCACGCCTATCGGCAAGGTCAGACCATCGGTGCGAGCCGCCTATCGCGGCTCATACAACCGGGTGGCTGACTGCAAACAAATTATTCCCAAGACCATGATTCATGACGCCATCCTGGACGGCAAGTTTGAGATTTACGGCAGCTCGGAGCAGATGGCACCCACCAGCGACCAGTTCAAGAAATACGTCTACCCGGCTCCCGGATGCTCGGAAGTGCACATGCTCTGGAGCAGCACGCCGTGTTTTGGCACCTGCTGGAATGATGGGAATAGTATCCACAAAGCCTATCAAAGTCCCAAGATTGAGACTTACGTGGTCCAGCATCCCTGGCTGGAGAATGAAACCCGTTTTGCTGATATCATCCTGCCGATCAACACCAAGTTTGAGGAGGAGGATATCGGGACTGATATGATAGGCTGCCAGTACAACTCCATCTATTTTGAGCACAAATGCATCGAGCCTCTGGGAGAATCGAAGAGCGACTACGAGGCAGTCTGCGCCGTTGCTGAGAAACTGGGCCTGCTGGAGCAAATCACGGAAGGCAAGACGCAGGAGCAGTTCATCAGGGCCGGTTTTGACCATTCGGGCGTACCTGAGGCCGGCTTGTGCACCTGGGAACAGCTGAAGGAAAAGGACTATTATGTAATTCCCACGGCTGAGGACTGGCAGAAATGGCCGGCCGGGATGTACGAGTTCTATAAGGACCCGGAGAAGCATCCTTTGATGACGCCGACCGGCAAACTGGAGATTTTCTCGCAGAAACTGGCGGATGCTTTCCCCGGCGACGACGAGAGGCCGCCCTATCCTAAATGGATCGAAAAGAGCGAGCACCATGATGAGAGAATTCACGGAGAGAGGGCCAGGAAATATCCCCTGCTGGTTATTTCAAACCACCCGAGATGGCGAGTGCATGCCCAGCTCGATGATATTAACTGGTTCCATGAAATAGTAACCTGCAAGGTCAGGGGACCGGACGGCTACTTATATGAGCCCATCTGGATCCACCCTTCAGATGCCAAGAAACGGGGCATTGAAAATGGCGATGTGGTCAAAGTCTTCAACGAGCGGGGTGGTGTCCTGGTCGGTGCCTATGTCACCGAGAGGATCATGCCCGGCGCGGTCTATGTTGATCACGGCGCCAGATGCGACCATCTTGTCCCCGGAGAGCTGGACCGGGGTGGCGCCATTAATCTTATCTCGCCTCATTATGGTTCGGGAAGGAATTGCCGTGGGGCCATGGTCTGCAGCGGTTTTTTGGCTGAAGTAGAAGGCGTTAATCTGGACGAACTGAGAAAAAAGTATCCTGAAGCCTTTAAGCAACCTTATGATAGAGCCTCTGGCCTGACGAGAGAACGAGTATTATACGGAGGGGAAAAGAAATAATGAAAGCTTTTATCATCGATATCAACAAATGCAACGGGTGCTACAACTGTCAGATTGCCTGCAAGGATGAGCATGTCGCCAATGATTGGACTCCCTATGCCAAACCGCAGCCGGATATCGGCCAGTTCTGGATGAAGGTTACCGATGTCGTCCAGGGCACGGTACCCAAGGTCCGGGTCAGGTATATGCATGACATGTGCCAGCATTGCGACGACGCGCCCTGCATTAAAGCCTGCAAAGCCCAGGCTATCGATAAAAGGGAGGATGGGGCCGTAATCATCAATCCCGAGAAATGCAAAGGTGCCAGGCAGTGCCTTGATGCCTGTCCCTATGGGGTGATTTATTTCAACTATGACCTCAATATCGCCCAGAAGTGCACCTGGTGTGCCCATCTCCTGGACCAGGGCTGGAAAGAGCCCCGTTGTGTTGATGCCTGCCCCACCGGTGCCCTTAAATTCGGCGAGGAAAAGGACCTTAAAGAGTGGATAGATAAAGCGGAAATTCTCCATCCCGAGTATAAAGCTAACCCCAGAGTCTACTACATAGGCCTGCTCAATAAATACTTCGTGGCCGGCTCGGTATTTGACCCGGAGAAGGATGAATGCCTGGAAGGTGCCACGGTTACCCTGACCAGCGCGGCGGGCAAGAAATTCACCCTTAAAACGGACAATTTCGGCGACTTCTGGTTTGAGAGGATGGAACCGGGCACATATTCATTGAAAGTGGAAAAAGACGGCTATTTAGCCCGCAGTATGGATGCGGTCCAGGCCAGCAAAGATGTCAATGTAGGAGATATAGCGCTGTATAAAAGCGGGGCATCTTAAGCCAGGGTAAAATAATTTGAGCTTAAGGCATAGCAATAACCGAAGTTAGGAGGAACATTTTAACATGGCAGGCAAAAAACAGATTCCGTGTTTGGAGGGATGGCTGACAATGCCACCGGAGGAACCTCACATTATCGGCAGCCGGTGTAAAACCTGCGGGCACTATTTTTTCCCCAGAGCAACAGTCTGCCAGAACCCTCTATGCAAAAAGACGCAGCCTCTGGAAGAAGTACGTCTTAGCAGAAAGGGCAAACTTTATTCATATACCATTAATCATTATGCGCCTCCTCCTCCGTTCCATACCCCTGACCCCTTTGTACCTTTCGGAGTAGCCTGTGTAGAACTTCCGGAGGGGATTAAAATATCCGGGCAGGTTCCCAGAAACTCGGACCTGTCTAAATTAAAAATAGGGATGGAGATGGAGACTGTGAGGGAGGTGCTCTATGTGGATAAAGAGGGTACCGAAGTGATGTGCTGGATGTTTAAACCGGTCGTTTAAACCCGGTTAAAAGTTATGAATTAATAAAGGGATAAGAAAGATGAGAGAAGTCGCAATTATCGGGATAGGAATTAAACCCTGGGGGAAATACCCGGGCGCG
>JAGDMY010000186.1 GCA_017860765.1 Chloroflexota bacterium
CATTAGAGTCCAATATGTTTCTGAACTTTTTCATAAACATATGATTTGCAGCAGCCTTTCGGGCCTTGTGAGGCCTTGCGGGTTGTTTTCAGCCTGCTCTTTGGCTTAGAATAAGGGCGTGCATTTTAGGTCTCCTGTAAACGAAAAGGAAATGGAGGTAAATATGGCTAAGCCTGATAACCTGGAAGCCAAAGTCGAAAAACTGGAAGCTAAGATCAAGGAACTGGAAGTCAAATTGCAAACAGTGGATGACATCCAGGAGATTGAGAAGCTACAAAGGATGTACGGCTACTACCTTGACAGCCGGGGGATGCAGGAGATAGTTGATCTCTTTTCGGAAAACACGGAGTCGGTGGAGGTCGCCAACAGGGGAGTTTTTCTGGGCAAGGAAGGGGCCAGAAGGTTTTTCCTGTACGCTCAGGGACAACCACATCCCGGATGGTCCATGGCCCGCCATATGCAACTCCAGGGCATCGTCCATGTGGACCCGGACGGAAAAACGGCCAGAGGGAGATGGCATTGTCTCTTCATGTCGGTGGGTAATTTTGGCGCCAAAGACATGCCGCCCAGGGCTTGCTGGGGATACGGGGTCTATGAAAATGACTATATCAAAGAAAACGGGAAGTGGCTGTTTAAGAAATTACATTTCAACCGCTATTTCTATACCCCGTATGAAGACGGCTGGTTAAGGACTCCTGATGCCGGCAGCCAGATGTTCGATCCGGTGAAGCCTGATTTACCGCCCACGGCCTACCATCCCTATCCTGCCCAGTACATCGTGCCGTTCCATTATAAACATCCGATTACCGGCAAGTAGGGTTCTCTGCCTGTCGAAGGGTAAATCTTGGACATAAGCCCTGCCAGGGTTTGCAGAGTTAGCCTGGCTCAAGGGTTTCTTCTTTTGTCCTGATACGCAGAACGCGTTTAAACAGGGCCCGGCTCAATTTATGCCAGGACCGGTTGAGCGCTTCGCCGCTTCCGGAGGATAGCAGGCCGCCGCCGTAGCAACTTTCAACATAGACCCGGACAATGCCATTTATTTCCGCAGAATAACCGGGCAGGCTGCAGGAAAGCTGCCGGGAATATTCCAGAGCGGTCTGCCAGGGTTTTGGTCCCAGCCCGGCTAACCAGGTCAAAAAGACCATCCGGGAATAAAACGCGGAAATATAGCGGGGTCGACTATTTATCCATACCCAGCCGATTAAGAGTACCAGCAAGAGCATTCCGCCGACTCCACCGATGATCCAGCCCGCATAGTCTCCCAGATGGAAAAAGATACTTTGATTTATCCCCTGGCTGGCATTCGGGTCAATATACGAGGTCTCCGGCAGGGGCAGGGGCGAGCTTTGAGGACTGGCTGGAACAAGGCTGCTGCTATTGGGCGTAGCGTCGAACGTTATCCATCCGTATCCGGGGAAATAGACCTCTGTCCAGGCGTGAAAGTTACGCTCACGGATAATCACATTGTGGGCCGAAGGATCGTATTCATTGGAAAGGAATCCGCTAACCAGGCGAGCCGGCACCCCCGCCGAGCGAAGCATGACGGTCATGGCCGAAGCGAAATAAGTGCAGTACCCCGATTTCTGTGTAAATAAAAAGTAGTCAACTCCATCCGCATCCGGGGGTGGGGCCTCAATATATAAAGAGTAAGGATATCCTGCCAGGTAATTTTTGATAGCCATAACTTTTTGGTAAGGTGTAGAGGCCCCCCTGGTGATGTCTGCAGCCAGCTCCTTTACGCGACCGGGTAGAGATGAAGGCAATTGCAGGTAGCGGTCGGTAACCGGAGCCGGATATTTGTTCCCGGCGGCTGCCAGCTTATCTGTGGAGATAATTGGGGGGGTCTGGACCGTAATGGTCACTTTCTGCTGCGGCACCAGGGTCTTGGCGCTGGATAAGGCCACGACGGTTTTTTCTTCGGATTGTTTCCTGGCCACAGTTATGCTTTCTACGCTGGAACCGGACTGATTAATGCTCACCAGTTTTAAATAGTCCGGAAGCAGAGAGTCTATTTGCGACTCGATGCGGCGTCTGGGGTTGCGGGAGGCCCTTATGGTCTGTGCTGTTGTAGCTATATCCCGGGGGAGGAGGCTATCCCCGGAGGAGTCCCGGAGTCGGATCACGAAGGTCTGGGGCATCAGAGTTTTTTCAATGGCAGTAATATCCGCAGATGCAAAATCGCCGGTAGACGGTAAGAGGTTAGTGTTGACCATGGGGGCCAGGACAAAGACAAAATTCCCGGCTGCGGGCGCTGATCCAGCTTCAGCGGCGGTGCTATTTTCTATAGTTTTATCGCCGGTGCTGCTCATTTTCCAGCCCGTAGAGTTGTAATAGTCGTAAATCTGGGTTTTCCAGTAATTCTGATTTTCAGACTCGATCATAAAAACTATTTGAGTAGTGAGTTCCAGGGACCCGCCAAATTCCGTGACCTGTGGTCCGTTGAAAATGGCCTTGGCCGGTCCGCTGCCGGGAACGGGGGCGAAGAAGTTCTGCCAGTATGACTGCACATTGCTCGTAAACGGACTGTGTGCTCTGGCATAAGCGGCTATCGTTTCAACCTTGAAACCCGAATTATTCCAGGTAAAAAATAAAACCCCGCTTGCCAGACACAGTGAAGTGGCGATCCATATGGCGGAACCCCGTCCCGTTTTAAGGTTCTTTACCAGCTCAGAGTTGTGCCTGGTATAGGTGGCTACAAAAATAAAAATTAGGGCGGCAATAAGGAAATAAAGGAAATAATAATATTTGTCACTAACCCAGAAATTGAGGTTGGCCAGGATCACTACCGTGGCTAAAAAGATGGCCACCCAGGGAGTGCTTTTCCTGATCAGAAACCAGACGGAAAAGTATCCCAGAATCCAGCTCAGGTAGCCGAACATCAAGGCTATATGGGTTGTCACAGGGCTGGGTACACCGATGGCTTGAGCATGCCACCAGTCATGGAGGCTCTTAACAAGAATAGCGGTCCGGGACAGGAGGTCCGCGTCCGGGAATAACAAAAGTCCTTGCCAGAATAATATCCCCAGACCAACCAGCAGGCCGAGAGGATGGGCGATAAGGGCAGGGATCCGGCTTCTAGCCAGAACGGTCCCTGCCAGCACAGCTAAAAGAAGAATCACAATCAGAGAAGGCGCCGGCTTGATCCACCTGGCCTCCTGTACCGACCAGACCGCAATACCGAGCACCCCCAGCAGACAAATCAGGTTCAGCCACTGCCCCACGTTAAGCCAGGGAGCCCACCTGCTGTTAGCAGGGTGTGCAGTTGAGCCGGCTTCGATTATTATCTCACTGGTCGGCTTTCTATTTGGCAAGAATTTGCACCTTCACGTCGGATTTCTCTCCTGGTTCTTTCCCCTGGCTGTTGAGCGCTTCAGCCAGGGTATCACCCCGCCTGATTTCGTAGGCGGGTACCTTCAAAGCACGCAGCCGGTCATAGATGCTTGCCTCGGCCACGGAACTGCCAAAGCTACCTGAGTCTAATAAGATGGTTACCAGCCGTACTCCCTGCCTCTTAAGGTTTAGAACGGCCTCCATTATCTCATCCTGGCTGGAGGCGGTGATGACCACCGCCACTGCGTTGCCCTTGAGCTGTTCGGACGCCCGGTTGAGCAGCCTCTGAAGAGGGACCTGGCCATCTGCTTTCAGCACAGCCAGAGCTTCCATAATCCGCCATAGATTTAAATAGCCTGCCCGGGCGTCGTAAAAATGGTATTTCTGACTTTGTGCGATCAGTCCCACTTCACGTCCTAAATCGGTATATTTTTTCAGGATGGACGCAGCCAGGGTGATGATATACTCTTCGGTAGTTTCATTCCCCGAGCCGAAATTATAGTCCTTGTGCAAATCTGGTATCACCCACACTTTTTCGTTAAAATCGATGTCAAATTCCTTGACCGTCAATTTACCCCGGTGGGCAGTGCTGCGCCAGTGGATGCGATTTAAACTATCTCCAGGAACGTACTCCCGGATTCCGGCAATGGCGCCGCTGGCCTCGCTGGTGAGAAAGCTGTTGCGTGCCAAACGGGATTCTGCTTCGGACCCGGCTCGGAAGAGGGGTAGTTCAACTGTAGCGGGGTATATCAGGATTTCCTTCCCCCGGTCCAACGTCCGGTGTAAGCGGAATAGTCCAAACGGGTCGGTAACCTCGGC
>JAGDMY010000018.1 GCA_017860765.1 Chloroflexota bacterium
TAGAAAACGCCACGCTAGATGATTCCTACCCCTGGTTGCAGGAATTGGCCCAACGAACTAACGACCCAGCCGAAAAGGAGAAGATAATTTCCGTATCTCAGGGGAGATATGTTCATGGAGACTGGAGTGAAGCCATAGCCAAAGCAAGGGCTCTTAAAATCAAAAAGGTTCGGTCTACTACGGTCAGTGTTAGAGGCCTAGACCATGACCTCTATACCGAAGCCCGTTCCCGGGCAATTCGTGAAGGTAAGAATATTGGGGAATGGATTAACGAGGCTATCAAGGAAAAACTCAGTAAAAAGTAATTATCGGGGGGAGAAACGTGGCATTGGAAAAACGGGTTCAGAATCATCCAAGAACATTACAGCCCTGAAATTGGATGAGATATCCGTTATTGACCCAAGGGTATAAGGCGGCAGGGTCACTCAGTCAACTCACAGAAACCAAAAATTTTGAGACCTCAACAAAAACCGCCGGGTTTATTAAGTCCGGCGGCCAGGGTATAAAAAGTATATCAAGAAAGAATTTTGACCTATAATATTTAATATAGAGCCCACAAGTAGTTGAGAGAGGGATATGCCCAATCGTTTTAAAATAAATTATAAAATTCGCAAATCCTTCACCTTATCTTTTCACCTGAATGTTTTACGCTAGCCTCAACTGTAGTTGTGCTTGCTGGAGCCATTGCAATGATTCCCACTACTTCATCGGGATGGTTTACCTGGAAGCGAAAGTACAAAGGTGCCAGAACATTCCTTTTTCGGCGCAAGGTAACAACGTCTTTTGTAATGCTGGGGATCAGTATTGCTTTAACGATTTGGCGTTTCCTTTTATATAACATCTTTATAGATGAACCTTATAATTATGCCCATTGGATATTTTTGTTTGTGACTCTCTTATTAATAATCGGAGCCATCATAGAAGGATATTACGGTGGGAAACTTACCCATAGAGACTAGCATTTGTAAAAGGCGAATTGGGCGGCTACTCCTTATATAAGCAAATCCTCTCTAAATCGCTCCAGGCTACGGTTCTGAGGGACTTGGAGTTAGAGGGCTGTTATAGGGAAGAGTAAATTCAGTTGATAAAATTTGGTTTGAGATAGTCCTTGATGATCTCTTTCAAATTGTCACAATTAAACGAGAAAGTGCGGAGAGTACTCCTGCTAAGATTTTCTCGGAAAGGATGGCCTTTAAATTCGACTACAACATCAAGAGTTGAATCTTTGGAAGCTTTCTTAAAGTCGTAGTTAGAATAATATATTTTGAGCCAGCGTATATTTAAAGGTATCAAAAACATTTCCGGACTACCCGATTTCACAGCATCAGCAGGGAAGTTCACAATGTATGACTCCGAGAAGAACCATAAGTCACCGGGAATGGTTTGATTATCTTCACCGGGATAGGTTGAAATGAATATTTGCTCAATATCTTCAGGGCAAATGGACTTGGCTATTTCGAGCAGATTATCAAATTTAACCTGGTCTTCCGGGGTAATTTCAATTTTCTTATAGTATTCCCCAAACTCCACGATAATCCCCTCCTAATAATATTATAATTAAGGGATATCGATTTGAGA
Source organism: Chloroflexota bacterium (assembly GCA_017860765.1). The sequence goes on from JAGDMY010000018.1 coordinate 1,579, forward strand.
GAAATAAATGGGCAGCAGTGAGAATTGGCGCTGTGATGGGGGGTTGAATAAGCAACATTTTATAATGCGCAAATTCGGCCTTCTTCCCGGTCGGTTAAAGTGATATACTCCTACTATCGAGGGAAATGCCGGTGATGGAGGTGATTTATATGGAAACTAAGCCCAAGACCTGGATGCCAACGGTTGCCGGTATTCTCAACATAATTACCGGGGCATTCAGATTGCTGGGATTCATAGGCGTTATCATAGCAATCATCTTTCTAAATGCGGTATCCTACTGGTGGGGCGAGATTGAGAGTGGAATCTATCCTCTCACTTCGCAGTATATAGCGCTGATATTAATCTTTGTGGCGGTCTTCTTAGCTGTGACCGGGATTCTTTCCTTAGTAGGAGGAATCTCCGCATTGCAGAGAAAGAGGTGGGGTTTAGCGTTGGCGGGTTCAATCATTTCCATTTTTGGATCATTACTTCTGGGAATTCCCGCTATTATATTCACCGCAATTTCTAAACCAGAATTTGACTAGAAGTTACTGGCGGATTCGAGGCGTGACCGGCTAAAATTTCCCACAGGCACCAGTCTCAAGATTCCAGACGCTTCCGACCCTGGTCTGCCATTTCTAAGGTGAGGATAGCTGACATCATTATGATGCCGGTGACCACCAAAATAATCAGCGAGTCCATATTTTTCTCCAGGGCGAGTCCTTCAATGATAAATACGATGAAGCTGACAAAAAATATTCCTAAACATATTTTACATAACATGTAAGCCCTCCTTTAGACAACCCCTCAAGAGCTAAACCTTTTTAGAACCAGTAATCTAACACATCTACGGGCACAATGGAAGATATCCTGTTCTAGAAGATAATTCCATTCCATCGCATAAGCCTATCATAGAAGATTGGCAGGACTCTCCAGGACTAACTTGATCCCGGGACTGAGACCAGTGCCTCTAAAGGGGTAGGTCTTTAAATGACGTATTGACTAAAGACAGGATGAAAGCCTATAATCCTTAGACAAAAGGGAAGCAAATTCTCCCGGAGGAGCCAATTGATCCATTTTGGTATTGCCTGCAGTTGGGGCAGTCAGATGAGAGTAATCTGAAAAGTAAACCGGCCTGATTTGGGTCGGTTTATTTATTGGGAGGGACCCGATGTATTTATTAAAATCATCCCTTAAAAAATCAGCTGGAATAATGTTGATTGCCATATTGTTGCTCTTGGTGGTGCTGGTACCTTTCAATATAGTCAGCGCGGCCGAACCCCAAGACAATTATCAGGTGGCCCCGCCCAACCCCGCCTTCCTGGATTATTTGCGGGCAAAGCCCTTGCTTTTTTCTGGAAGCGCGCCGATTGGATTCTCCAACCTGGGCTATGTTCCCACTTCATTCGATCTCAGCCACGTCGACAGCCTCCCTGAGGTGTCCACGCAAGAGCTGACTGCCTTGCCCGGCATCTGGGACTGGAGGACCCAAGGCAAATTAACACCGGTTAAAAACCAGGGCAATGCCGGGACCTGCTGGGCTTTTGCAACTCTGGGCTCGCTGGAATCCCGCATAAAAATAATAGATGACCAGACCTTTGATTTATCCGAACAAAACCTGATCACCGGAGTTGATCCGGCCTTTATTTCTTTCCAAAGTGACCGGCGGAACGCCGGCGGCAACTTCCTGATGAGCACGGATATGCTCAGCAAGAATGGCACCCGGCTGGAGTCAAGCCAGCCCTACAATCCGGATACCCTCAATACAGAGGTCTATTTTGATGGCACCCCGGTGTTACAGAAGGTCAATAATTTTCGTGTCATTACCAGTGCCGGCACCAATCCGGCGAATTATACCAAAATCAAGACCGCCATTTCCACTTATGGTCCGCTGATGGCAGCCTATTATGTAGATGATGCGCATTTTTATCCCGCAACCAACACCTACTACTATCCGAATTGCCCCTATACTCCCAACCACGCTGTCTGCCTGGTAGGGTGGGACGATACTAAAGCCCATCCGGCCGGCGGTGGTCACGGTGCCTGGATCGTGAAGAACAGTTGGGGGACCGGCTTCGGGGAACAGGGCTATTTCTATCTATGTTACGGATCAGCTACGCTGAGCAATATCTGCGGGTATTACGGGGCCAATGCGGCAGGCTATGAGGAATATATCCCGGGCGAAAAAATCTATTTTTGGGATGAGGCCGGACTCAGGAGTGCCATCGGCGCCAATACCAGTTCCAGCTGGATGAGGAGCGTCTTCACGGCCAGCAAAGCTGGCTCCTTAACCAACGTCGAATTCTGGACCACCAGTCCGAGTGCACAATATCAAATCCAGGTCCGGAATAGCTCGGATGCTCTCCAGTATACCCAGTCAGGAACCTGCGTGGAGCAGGGCTTTTATTCTATCCCCTTAGGTAATCCTGTGAGCTTATCGGCAGGCCAGGAGTTTAAGGTGGATGTCTATATGACGACACCCGGATTTAACTTTCCAATACCGGTTGAAACTATAACCCCTGGCTATTGTGAACCCGAGATTCAGGCCAACGTCAGTTTTGTAAAAACCAGCAGCGGGGGTCCCTGGATAGACACTGCCAGTATTTTGGGCGGGTACAACGTGTGCCTGCGGGCGGTAGAGCAGGACCCGGTTGCCCTGGTGCTGAAAACTGATCCGCAGACCCTTACAGCCGGCCAGGTCTCCAGTCAAATCGAAGTCGAGGTCCAGAATTCTGTGACTCATGATCCGGTCCCTGTCGGTCGCAATACCATCCTCAACCTGTCCTCCAGCTCAAATACGGGGAAGTTTGATATCAGCAGCTCAGGCTTGTTTAATGGAGCCGTTACTTCGGTGATTATCCTAAACGGCGGAAGTAATGCCAGCTTTTACTATAAAGATATCACTGCAGGGACTCCCACTATCACCGTCTCTACCTCCGGCATAACGGGCTGCACCCAAACGGAGAGCATCAACCCCGGGCCGCCTTCCAGGATAAGGGTGGAAACAGAAGCAGATGGGACCGGGACTACCGTGGCGGCCCGCAATCTGGTGGCTGGAAACACACTGACAGTTTTTGGGGTTACCCGGGACTCATTAAATAATTATACAGGCAATCCGGCGGAGACCACCTGGTCGTTAATAAAAACCGGAGGCGTGGTCGATACCGACCTGAGTGCAGCCTCAGGGGCCAGCGTGACACTGACGGCCAATCTGGCCGGCAGCGCCATCATTCATCCGGCAAACGGCGACCTGGATCCCACCGACTCCGGCACCATCACCATTACCAAAGGCGCTTTTGATCATTTGCAGATTCAAACTCAACCCGCCAGCACCCTTTCGGTAGACTCAGCTTTCAGCACCGCCGCGGTTGTTAAAGCCTGTGATGCCGGAGGCAATCCTATAAGCGGGATCAGCATCGCGGCCGCCCGGGACCCGGACACCGGCTCCGGTGCATTGAGAGGAACTTTGACAGTCGCTACGGATGCCTCAGGCTCTGCCACTTTCTCCAACCTGGCTTATAATAAACCGGATGTGTTCAAGGTTAAATTTTCCTCCGGCACCCGAACAATAATTTCAAATCCAATCGGCCCGCTTGCAGCAGGAGCCGTCAAGGCTATCAGTATGGCTTCTCCGCCGGCGGCAGGAGCGTCGGTAGACCTGCCCCTGGGCCCCCAGCCGGTCATTGCGGTTAAAGACCAGTTCGATAACCCCGTAGAAGGAATTGAGGTCGCGGCCAGTATAGCCACCGGGACACCCGCGGCCTTGAGGGGGACCACCACGGCGACCAGCGCACCGGGGACGGGTCTGGCCGCCTTTACCAACCTGGGTTACAACAAGTCCGGCCAGCCTTTCAGCCTGCGTTTTACCACTGGCAGTCTGGCGATTACCAGTGGGTCGCTGGGTCCCCTGGCGGCAGGCGCCCCGGCGCAGATAAGGGTAGAGACAGCCGCTAACGGCTCTGGAAGCCTGGTTGGAATCCGCACTTTACTTTCAGGAAATACCCTGACGGTCTTCGGCATCGCTCGAGACCAGTACGCTAACTTTGCAGGTAATCCGGCCGAGAATGCCTGGTCCTTAGTTGATATAAAGGGGCATGTAGTCGGGGGTGACCTGAGCCCGCTTTCCGGGTCCAGCGCTACCCTAACGGCCCATCTGGCGGGGTCAGCCGTCATTCACGTTGAAAATGGAGCTTTGACCCCGGTCGATTCCGGCACCATCACCGTCAATATGGGTCCTCCGGCGGCGGTGAGTATCGCCACCCCTCCAGCAGGCTCTTCAGTAGATGTCCCTCTGGTTACCCAACCGGTGGTTCTGGTAACCGACACGGGTGGAAATCCGGTGGGTGGAGTCTCAGTCACCGCAGTCAAGGCCACCGGCAGCGGGGCCCTCAGGGGAACGTTAAATGCGGTCAGTGATATCGATGGATTGGCAGCTTTCAGTGACCTGGGATACAGCAAGGCCGGAGAAGCTTTCACCCTGCGTTTCACGGCAGGCAGTTTATCGGTTGCCAGCAACCCGCTCACTCTCGAGCCCGGGAGCGCCACTCAGATTAAAATTGAAACAGCGGCCGATGGCAAAGGCAAAGTGGTGGCCAGCAGCAGCCTTAGAATTGGAGCTTCGCTGACGGTATATGGCATATCCCGTGACCAGTTCAATAATTTTGTGGACAATCCCTCTGCTACGGTATGGTCCCTGACCGGCAAGACCGGTGGAATAGTAGATGGAGATCTGGTGGCTTCCGGGGATGGCAAGAGCGCCGTCCTGACCGGTCATCTAAAGGGCACAGCCATTATTCAGGCTGCCAAAGACAGCCTGACACCTGGAATTTCAGGGACCATCAAAGTGGGATATACAACTTCTGGTGGTGGAGGAGGCGGGGGCGGGGGATCAACACTTACCAGGGTTAACCTGAGTGGTTTAAATTCCAGTGCCATGATATATGTGAGCACCAGCGGCATAGTTTCGGCTGTTTCTCAGGTCACCACAGCGGATGGAGTCTTTAACCTGAATATTCCGGCCGGCACCAAGATGCTCACCAAGGATAATAGCGCTTTAACTAGTTTGTCCGCTGAGGTCCTGGCTGCAACGCCAGCCACTCCTTCCGGATCGGCTTTAGTGCTGGCTTATAATCTGGGTCCGGAGGGGGCCACTTTTACTCCGGCGCTCACCCTCACCCTCTCTTATGACCCGGCCAAGTTACCCAAAAACGTATTGGAAAAGGACCTTTATATCGCCTGGTATGACGGCACCCAATTTCAGGGCCTTGCCAGCACCGTTGATGAACAAGCCAATAAGGTAACCTCTCAGATGGCTCATTTGAGCAGCTATGCCTTATTGGGTAAGATAACCCTTCCGCCCTCACCCGCGCCATCCCCTGCGTCAGACCCGTCCCCAGCACCCAAAATCACCCCGGCGCCGGAGCCCAAACCTCAGCCTGCATCCTCGCCTGCGGTGACCTTTACCCCAACCACGCCGGCTGCCCCGACAGCGCCTCCGATAGATACGGCGGCCCCGCAATCAACGCCGGCATCAAGCCCGGAAAACTCGCCCGCGGCCGCCGGCGGGTGGCCCATGATCACCGGTATAATTGTTGGTTTAGCAATAATATTAGCTGTCTCTATCCTGGTCATTAAAAGGCGCAAGCCCTGACCCGGGTATATGAAATTGCCGATGGAGATAGGATATCATGAGAGATGAAAATGAGATCAGATTGAAGCGAGCCTACTGGTATGGTGTTTTCGATGCCCTGAATGTTCCTGAAAAAGCCAGGACGGATAAATTAGATAAAGAAAAGCTCACTGCCCAGGTCTGGCTGGCGGCGCTCGATTGGCTTCTCGGCCAGGGAGAAGAAGCGGCCTCAAAACTTGACCGGATTGATGAGATGAAGCAAAAACCCTGAGGGCTGCTATTGCTCCTCGGGGGCTACTGTTTCTTTACGTTGGATCCATTCATGGGTGAACCGCCGCAGTACGGTCGTAGTATAATTCAACCGCTCGCTGATTATGCTGCTCAGATTCCTCATCACCACGTATCCCATATGGTTGTTCTGGTCGAGCAGGCGTATTAATTCCTGACTATTGATCCTGATAATGTCGACTTTCTCCAGGCACCTGGCAATTGCCGTACGGGGATGAGACGGCCCCAGCGAAGCCCAGCCAAAAGTCTCTCCCTTCTTGAGGGTATGGATAACCAGTTTGCTTTCGTGTTCGTCAATAAGGATCTCGATTTGGACACTGTCGTGGCCATTTTCTACAAGAAATATTTCCGATGAAGAGCTATGCGGACTTAAGATTACAGCCTCTTTATCATAGGTATTCCGGGTGCAAAGGCCGGTAATCTTCTCCAGCTCCGAGTTGTCCAGGCCAACAAACAGGTTAAAAATCTTCAAGTTCTCAGGCGTGATCATCTTCAATCCTTTCCTTTGTAGCTATCAGCGGTCGCTGAGTTATTAACCCCGGGCTGATTTCTTTATATTATAACAGGGTTCAGTTCTATAATCACTTAGCCCGGACCGATCCTGAAAGATTCAGCCGCAGGCGGCGACAAAAGGGAAGGGGATTCCGCTCGCGGGAAAAATTATGCTATATTAAACACACCGGAGATTTGCCCCGGAATAGATTTAGAGGTATTTTATCGTTATCCGTGAAAATCGACATTGCCAAATTGATGTCAGGCGCCATCTTCAACCTTTCCAATTCCAGCGGTAGCGGCCTTGACAGGAGTGAATCCCTATTTAGAGCCTACCGCCTGGGCGCCAAAATAAATGCCCTTAATCCTGGAGTACCCAAAAGCGACCGGCTGTATATGAGGATGGCTATCGATTACTATGCGCGGGTATTGAGTGCGAGCAAGAAAAAGAAGTTTATTGCCGCTTATTCCCTGGGCTGTCCCGTAGAAATCCTCTATGCAATGCAGATTGTACCCTTCCAGCTTGAGGCAACCGGATGGCTGCTGACCATGCTTACAGGCGATGCAGGCCAGCTGTTGCAGGCTTCCAGTGAGATTGGACTGGCGACGGAAATTTGCTCGGTGCATCGTCTGCTGGCGGGAGCATTTTGGAGACAGATGCTGCCTCGCCCGAACGCCGTTATTTGGACCAACATCCCCTGTGAGAACTCCGCTAAAGCTGGGCCTCTTTTTGCCAGCCTGAACGCATGTGCGGGTTTTTTTCTGGACCATCCTTACAGGGATGCGCCCCGGGAAGAAGGATATCTGGTTTCGGAGTTAATCAATCTGATATCCTTCCTCGAGAAAGAGTCAGGCCACCGGCTGAGCTTCAGCAGGCTCACGGAAGCGATAAATCAAACAAAGCGACAAATTGAGCTCTGTCAGGAAATATCTGAGTTGAGGAAGAAAGTGCCTTCACCTTTCCCTTCTTTTACCTTTCTGAGAATGTTCATGACGCTCCTTCTCCTGGGGGGCCAGACCGAAGGAACGGAATATTTAAAAACGCTCCGTCAAGAACTGGCCACCAAAGCACGACAGAGGAAGGGGAAGGCTGCTTCCGAGAGGTTCAGGCTGATAGATTTAAACCTTCCGCCCCTGTATTTTATTGGTTCTCTAAAAACCCTTTTCCAGGAGTATGGAGTGGTGGAAGTGATCAACCCCTTTTTTTTAGACTGGAGGCCGCTGGATCTGGATGCATCGCAGCCTTTGCAGAGCCTCGCCAGGAAGTCTTTGATGAACCCTCTGATGGGTATTTGCGATCCCCTGGGCCGGGACACGTTGAAAAGACTCGAGCAATACGTCAGAGAATATCGAATTGACGGGGCCATCAACTATGCCCACATTGGATGCGGATCCTTCGGGGGTGCCAGCCGCCTGGTTCGCGAGGCACTGAAGAAGGCCGGTGTTCCTACGCTTGATCTCTCCTGTGACATTACCGACCCAACGGTAGCCTCGCCGGAAGAAATGCGTGAACAGATAGTGCGCTTTGTTGAGCTGCTTGAAGATAGAGGCTGAAAAACCTCTGCCGCTATGACCAAAGGACTAAAAATGTGTTACTATTTCCCCATTGTGAATCGGGCCCTGACGGGTTAGAGTAATGAAGAGTATTCGTGCGTATCTGAAATTGATTACCCGATATAAGAAATCGGCCGGATACAAAAAGCGTGAAATCAGCTAAAGAAGGGGACGGACTAATATGGGAAAGGTTCAGGATACTCTGGAGCCAGTGGTTAGCGAGACGGAAAATATAATTCAGGAATACCAGGACAGGATCAAGAAGGCCCTGGAAGTAGAAAGTCACAAGATGAAGGAGCGGGCGGAGCATGATTCGAACCAAATCCTGACCCGGGCTAAAGATGAAGCTACTAAGCTGGTTGCCCAGGCCCGCCAAAGTGCCGCTGCCGAATCGGAACGGATCCTCGCCAAAGCCGGAGAGGAAGCAGAACGGACCACCAGGGAGTCCCGTGAGGAAGCCTCGGAAGAATCGGCCAGAATACTTGACGAGGCCAAAAGGAAAGCCTCCCAGCTGGTAATGGAAGTCGTAGAATATGGTACCAAACAGGCGCAAAGCGAATTTGCCCGGGCCGCCTCCGAAGCGAGGGATAAAACCTCCCGGCTGTTGACGCAAGTAAGCACTACTGTAGAAGAGATCATTGCCGAGGCAGAGGCCAGTTTAAAGGCCGAACTTGAGCGTTTGGCTTCGGTGACGTCCCAGGCCGAGAATAATCTCATGCATCTCGGTGAGATGCATAATAAGGATGCTAAGGTCAACTCACGCCGGGCAACCCGGGAAGAAACCACGCCAAAACCGCCCATTATCGAAAAGCACGAAGCTGAAAAGCCGACCATTAACGAGAGACCTGAGCCTGCTAATCCTCCGGTAGTAGAGAGGAAAGCCGCTCCCGGGAAACAGAATGATGACGCCAGGCTTTTTAAAGGGGTCCTTAAAGTTGAGGTAATCCCCACTTTCGACCAGGAACAAACGGGCGGCGTGCCGGAGTGGCTGGCCAAACTTCATGGCTTGAAGATTATATCTACGGGTGGCTATTCGGGCACCAACAGGTGGATTACGACCTATACTGTCAACCTGGATCAGCCGCTGCCTCTTTTGAAGATATTCCGGGCTTTGCCCCAGGTAAAGTATGTCGCCGAGAGCAAAGGGAATATCGTGATAACGTTGAAATAAAAGGAGATAAAAAGGAGTTTGCTTTAAAGAATCTATCAATGATATAATTCAAACGGCACTGGGGGATAGTCTAGTGGTAGGACAGTGGACTCTGAATCCATGAGCGGGGGTTCGAATCCCTCTCCCCCAGCCAGCCGTTGGAAGCTAAAAAAGCCCTTATGCGGAAATTGACATAAGGGCTTTCATTTTTTCTAACGGAGCGCGGATATTTTTGGGGACCGCTATTGGTTGCCTTTCCTATCACAGATCGGAATTGTAAAAAGGAAGGTGGCGCCTTCGCCCAACTTTGACTCTACCCATATGCGGCCACCATGTGCTTCTACAAGCCGTTTGCAGACTGCCAGGCCCAATCCGATTCCATCCGCGGTGGACTTGTTCTCTACTCCCTGGAATGGCTCGAATATTCTTAGCTGATCTGTTTCACTAATCCCTGGCCCCTGGTCGCTGACACCGACTACTATCTCTCCCTGCTCTTGCCGGGCGAAGACCCTTATCTGGCTCCCCTCTGGAGAGTACTTCGCCGCATTTTCCACGAGGTTGTGAAAAACTCGCTTAAGCCTCGCAGGGTCGACGACCACTAGCGGCATTTTATCCGGGATGTCAAGGAGGATGCTGTGCCCGGGGAATAATCGGAGGAATTCCATTATTATTTGTTGCGCCGGTCCTGCAATGCTAAGCGACTTCTTATCAAGCTGCAAGCGGTTCGCCTGATGTTTT
>JAGDMY010000019.1 GCA_017860765.1 Chloroflexota bacterium
CGCCCGGAATGTCACCCTTGCCAGGGAAAGCTTGCAGGTGTGGGACAGCTATCTGCCCTATGCCGCCGTATTTGGTTTGACTGCCAATTGGATAAAACGCTTCATTGAGCTGGACGCGGCTGTGCCGGTATGGTACTATCCCGGCGTCCACCCTTCCATCTCTACCGGCGGACTTTCCGCGGCTGCGGGTGGTCCCTCCCTGTCTTCCCTGGGCAGCGCCTTCGCCGGTATGGCTAATACCATCAGCAACACCTTCTCCGGAGGTGGATCAGGCAGCGGTGGAGGGGGAGGAGGCGGTGGCGGTGGTGGAGGCGGGGGTGGGGGAGGCTCCGGATAAAAAAACGGAGAAGCCGGCCAGATCGAAAATCCGGTCAATTTCGATGACAAAAGCCTGAGTCAGTTGCCCGCTAGTTACTAACGGTGTATAATTGGCCTTAAAAAATAAATCAGTACGGGCGCCAGAGTAAAAAATAGAGTTTGGAACTGGAGGTACTTAATGCCGAAAAAAGGAAAGAATCCCGGCAGTGATGAAGTCAAGTCCTATCCCAAAGGAATTGGTTTCTGCTCCGTGGGCGCGGATGCGAATTCCTCGGTGATAGATGTAAAGGATGGCAAAATCATCCGCATCAAGCCTTTGCATTTTGACTGGAAATACAGGCCTGAGGAATTTAACCCCTGGAAGATTGAAGCCCGAGGCCAGGAATTTGAGCCGACTATGAAGTCCTTGATACCCCCCTATAGTCTGGCTTACCGGAAGCGGGTCTATTCGCCCAACCGGATACTCTACCCCTTAAAGCGGGTGGACTGGGACCCGGATGGCGAAAGGCACCCGGAAAACCGGGGTAAGAGCGGCTATGTCAGGATCTCCTGGGACGAAGCCCTGGATATTGTCATCAAGGAAATAAAAAGGATCCAAAAACAGTACACCAGCTATGCTATTCTGGCCCAGGCTGATGGCCACGGAGAGACGCGGGTGGTGCACGCTCCTCACGGCTGCCAGAGACGGCTCCTGGACCTGCTCGGCGGCTACTCCCTGCAAATCAGGAATACGGACAGCTGGGAGGGCTGGTACTGGGGGGCCAAACATGTCTGGGGCATGGAGCCCCTGGGACAGATGGGGCCGGTCAACAATGTCATCCCGGACGTGATGCAAAATGGCGAAATGGTCCTTTTCTGGGGATGCGACCCGGAGACGACGCCCTGGGGCTTTGACGGCCAGATGGCCAGCCGGGTCTGCTACTGGTTTAATGATCTGGGCATCAAGTCGATCTATGTCTGCCCCGATTTAAACTATGGGGCGGCAGTCCACGCTGACAAATGGATACCCATCTTGCCCAACACCGATGCGGCGCTGCACCTTGCCATTGCCTATACCTGGATTACGCAGGGCACCTATGATAAGGCCTATGTAGCCACGCACACCTTCGGTTTTGATAAATTTGTCGAATATGTCACCGGAAAGGAAGATGGGGTCGCCAAGACCCCCGAGTGGGCCGCAGCAAAAACCGGGGTGCCTTCCCGGATAATTAAAGCCCTGGCGCGGACCTGGGCCTCCAGAAGGACTTCGGTGACTCACGGCAATGGCGGCTCGATGATCCGGGGGCCATACTCCACGGAGCCCGGCAGGCTGGAGATCTTGCTCCTCGCGATGCAGGGAATAGGCAAACCGGGGAGACACTGGTTCAAAATGATAGAATGGGGCCTGTTTGGCAATCCGGCGCAGTACCCTATGCCCATGGCAATAGAATTGCCGGACGTTATGGCAGCCTGCCGGGGTCAGGCGGCCTCTTCGATGAGAGCGGTGCAAAAGGGGCTGATCCCCAAAGGCCTGTTGCCCGAGCTGGACTGGCCAAAACAGATTATCCCCAAGACCCTGGTCCCGGATGCGATCCTGAATCCGCCCCTCAAATGGTATGGCACATCCAGTGCCCGGGAGCCGCTGGAAGACCAGTTCAAACAATATCAATACCCCGTCGAGGGATTGCCCGAAGCCCACATGATATGGAGCGATTCGCCTTCCTGGACCACCTGCTGGAATAACGGTTTCAAATTGGGCACTGCCTTCAGAAGCCCCAAGATTGAATTTGTTTTATTGCAGCATCCCTGGATGGAGAACGACTGCCTTTATGCCGATATCATCCTGCCATCCAATACCAAATTCGAGCAAGAGCTGGATATAGCGGCAGATACCGCCAATGGCCAATTCCATACGGTCCTGCTGGAGGAAAAATGCATTGAGCCCATCGGGGAGTCCAAAAGCGACTATGAAATCGTTTGCCTTATCGCCGAGAGGCTGGGCCTGCTCGAAGAATTCACCGTCGGCAGGACTCCTGAAGAATGGGTCAGACTCGGTTTTGATACTTCGGGCATTGCCAAAATGATCAGCTACGATCAGCTGAAGGAAAAGCAGTATTTTGTGGTCCCCACCGACCCGCAATGGAAAAAATACAAAGTCGGCCTCAAGGATTTCTACGATAAGCCAGAAGAGCATCCCTTAAAGACGCCTTCCGGGAAGATAGAGTTCTATTCCCAGAATCTGGCCAAACACTTCCCGGGCGATAAGGAAAGACCTCCTGTTCCCCATTGGATTGAGAGAGGTGAAAGCCATGACGAAAGGCTCTCCAGCGAAAGGGCCCAGAAATATCCGCTGCTGATAGTCTCCAACCACGGCCGCTGGCGGGTGCATTCACAGCACGACGATATCTCCTGGATCAGGGAGATCCACACCTGCAAAGTCACGGGGCCGGACGGGTACGGCTATGAGCCGATCTGGATTAATCCGCTGGATGCCGCAAAAAGGGGCATTCAGAGCGGCGATGTGGTTAAAGTCTATAACGAGCGGGGAGGCGTCCTGGTAGGCGCCTATGTTACCGAAAGGATAATGCCGGGGGTGGTGTATGTCGACCACGGGGCCAGATATGATCCGATTGTGCCGGAGGAACTGGACCGGGGGGGCGCCGTCAATACCATCAGCCCGAGCAAAATCACCTCTAAGAATGTGGCCGGGATGGCTACCAGCGGTTTCCTGGTGAATGCGGAACGGGTGGACCTGGACGATTTAAGAAAAAGATACCCGGAGGTTTTTAACGTCAACTTTGACAGGGCGGCCGGACAGCAGTTCGAGCGAATATTAGCCAGGCCATAGCCAATCCAGTCGCTGTTTCAGGACTCCAGAATGCCGTTCTGGATGGCGTAGCGGATTATTTCGGCATTGCTGCTCATATTCATTTTCTCCAGAATATGGCGGCGGTGAACGTGGATGGTTTTAACACTGATGCAGAGCTCATCAGCGATGGCTTTGACCTTCTTCCCTTTGGCAATCATATACATCACCTGATATTCACGGTCCGAGAGGGTTTCATGCCCCGGTTTAGCGCTCCCGGCTTTTTGAGAAGTCACCAGCAGTTTAGCCAGGGAATCACTGATGTACATTCCGCCCTGTGATACTTTGCGGATGGCTTCGATCAGCTCAAAAGGCGCATTTTGTTTGGTCAAATATCCTGAAGCTCCGGCCTGCAGCATCCTTAATCCATAATATTTTTCCGGGTGAATGGTCAATATCAGCACCGGCAGATGCGGTTTTAGTTTTTTTATCTCCCGGATGACCTCCAGGCCCTCACTGCCGGGCATGGATATGTCCAGCAGGACCAGGTCATAGTCTTTTTCCCTGATTTTCCCTAAAACCTCGCTGCCATTTTCCGCCTCACCCCCTACTTTCATATCCGGCATGTCTTCGATGATCCGCATGATTCCCTGCCTGACAACCGGATGGTCATCGGCGATCAGTATTTCTAGCATTTGTAGCCACCCGCCTTCATGGGTATCGAAATGAATATCGAAGTCCCTTTATTTTTAGCTCCAGAAATTTCAAAATGGCCCCCCAGGAATTTAACCCGCTCCCGCATACCGATTATGCCAAACGACCTGGGATTGGCGATCTGTTTCGGAGTAATCCCGGTGCCGTTATCAACCACGCTCAATATCGCCAGATTATTTTCCTTCTTTAAGCTTATGCGCACCCGGGTTGCTTTGGAATGGCGAAAAATGTTGGTCAGGGCCTCCTGGAAGATGCGGTAAACGGTGGTGGAAAGCTGCTTGTCCAGCTTGACTTTCCGGTCAATGCTGGACTCGCATTTGATATCGGTCATCTCCTGGAATTCTTCCACGAGCCATTCCATGGAGTCCGGGAGACCCAGGTCGTCCAGCCAGGTGGGCCTCATGACAGCCGATATCCATCTCACTTTCTTAAAGGTCTCATCAATCAGTTTCAGCGTTGAATCGATCACTGTGTACAGGGCCCCTTCGCTGTGATTTAAGTTTTTCCGCAGCCAGCAGACGTCCATTTTCATAGCTGTCAAAGCCTGCCCCAGTTCGTCATGAATTACACGTGAGATATTGCCCCGCTCCTCTTCTCTCACGGAATCCAGGTGAGCTGAAAGATTGCGCAGTTCCGCATTCAACCCGGACAATTGCGCCTCGGCCTTCTTGCGTTCGGTGATATCCACCCAATTTGATAAGAAAAATTTTAATTTACCATCTATAACGACGGGTTTAGCCGAGACCTGAATCCAGAAAAGTTCGCCTCTCTTGTTGCGGGCCGGTTTCTCAATGCTCTTCTCTCCGCTGAGCATATTTGTTTTTAATTCCTCGGTCTGCCGGTTGATATCACCAAACCACCACGGATAGGGCGGTTTGGTCCCCAGGAGCTCTTTCGAGGAAAACCCGGTTACCTCTTCCAGCGCGGAATTGACATAGCTTATGGAGGTGTCCGGATCGATTATCAATAGAGGGTAGGGAGCATACTCGCGCAGGTTGTTAATGAATACCTCCAGTTCATGGATGGTTTCCTGCCCTTTCTTCCTCTTCCCGACCCCTGACACCGCCGACCGACCTGGCATAGGCTCGCCTGCCTTTTCCGTGAATTTTACCTTTCCCGCAAAGATTCTATTACGGGATAATTATATACCCTGATCCGAATTCAAATCCAATCCGGCCAACCGGCGGACAGCGGCCGTCCCCGCCCGGCCGGAACCGCCTTAGAAAATAAGTAATTTTCTGATAAGAGAATAATCCCTTTTCCAATATTTTATTGGCCTGCCATTTCATATTATAAGGTGAATAATTCTCTCCCTGTCCCGACGATTTTGGAGAGTGATCGAAGATTGATTCTGCGGAAATTTGAAGATTCCAATGAACAAAATGGAGACGCCTTACTGGGTTCGTTAAAACTGGGCATCCGCAACAAGTGGCTGATCGGCAAGGGTGACCAAAACAGCGGCCGGGGGTTAAGCTTTGCCCTGAAATACAGTGTTATTGAACCTGGCAAATTATACCCGATGCATGCCAGCGAACATCCGGAAGCCATTTTTGTCATGGACGGCACCGGTCTCATTCAAAATGAAAAAGAAGAATTTGAGATAAAGGGGGGAGATGTTGTTTTGACCCGCAGCGGCGAGATGTGTTCCCTCCGCAACCTGGGCAAGACTGAATTGAAAACTCTGTCATGCATCGATTTAGTAAGCCATTAGCGAGGATTTCCGATGGGCTCTAACCAGCTGAACAAGGTGGCCGTTATAGGTAGCGGAATTATGGGCGTAGGCATCGCTCAGAATTTTGCTCAGGCCGGTCTGAAGGTCAAGCTGGTGGATGTGAACCGGGAAATCCTGGATAGCGCCATGGCCCAGATCAAGGCCAATGTCAATTTATTCCAGGAATATAAACTTATCCGGGAAGACCCTTCAGAAATATTGTCCCGCATTGAACCGGCCCTGACCGATGGGTTGGAGCAGGCCATGGAAGGCTGCCATTACGTAGTGGAAGCCGTCCCTGAGAGCCTGGACATAAAAAAGGGCCTGTTCAGCCGGCTGGAGAAATGCAGCTCCAGCGCGATTATTGCCAGCAACAGCAGCAGTTTTACGGTCAACGAATTGGCGGCCGGGATGAAATACCCGGAACGGATGATCGGGGTACACTATTTTAATCCGGCCCATATCCTGCCGGTGGTGGAAATTCACCGGGGAGAGAAGACCTCCAAGGAGGTGGTTGACCTGGCCAGGGACCTGATGCTGAGAGCGGGCAAGAAACCGGTCCTGATCAGGAAGACCTTGCCGGGCTTCCTGGTAAACCGCCTTACCGGCGCCCTGGAGCGCGAAATTGACTATCTGCTGGATGAAGGAGTGGTAACTCCCGAGGACCTGGATACAGCGGTTAAAGGCAGCATCGGGTTCCGCATGGCCTGCCTGGGTCCCCAGGAGACTGAAGACATGATTGGATTAGACACCTCGATGCGGGTATCCAGGCGGGTTTATCGCACGCTGAGCAACGCCAGCGAACCTTCACCCCAGCTGGTGGCTAAAGTCGAGGCTGGAGAATTGGGAATTAAGACCGGAAAGGGATGGTATGATTATTCCTCCAGACCCAGGGACCAGGTGCTGGACCAGAATAACAGAAAGCTCCTCCAGCAGCTGGCGGTTTTCCTGGCACGGGAAAAAGGGGCCCTTTAAGCTTAAACATTCAAAAAGGACTCCCGGTAATAGATTTTTCGGGCTAGACTTCAATATAATAAGTGCGAAACAGATCTGGAATTTGAGTATAAAAAATTACAAAGGAGCGTGAGAAAATGGCTGGCAAACATATCACTAATTTTGTCCCGACACCGAACCTGGAGGACTACAGCAAAAAATATGCCGAACATCTGCAATTTGAGCGCAAAGACGGCATCCTTCAGGTGCGTATGCACACCAAGGGCGGCCCGGTAAAATGGAGCTTTGAAATGCATCAAGCCCTGTGCGAAGCCTGGACCGATATCGGCCATGACCCCAAAAATGAAGTCCTGATTCTAACCTCCACCGATCCCTACTGGATAGGTGAATTTGACGAACAGTCGTTCCACGATGCCGAGACTGACCCGGATAAGAACGTCATGTTTTTCGATTCCTATCATGATGCCACCAAGATAATGGAAAATTTTATCTGGGATATTGATATACCCACCATCGCCGCCATCAACGGTCCCGGACTTCACTGGGAATGCGCCATGATGTGCGACATCACCCTGTGCGTGCCGGATTTCATGCTGCGGGACGACCATTTCGGAGATGCGACGGTCCCGGGCGATGGACAGGCGCTCATAATACAGGCCGTTTGCGGAATGAAACGCGGCAGCTACATGATGTTTACCGTAAATAGTGTGGATGCCAAGACCTGCCTGGACTGGGGTTTGGTAAATGAAGTCCTGCCGAAGGAAAAACTCCTGCCCCGGGCCTGGGAGCTGGCTGAAAAAATCAAAAAACAGCCGCAGATGATTCGTCGGCTGACCCATCAGCTCACTGTCCGTCCCTGGAAACTTGTCTTGATGGACCACCTGCAGGTCCAGATGGGCCACGAGATGTATGCCCTGGCAATGACCGGTGGCGCTCATCATTTTAATGAGATTAAATCGAAGTGGAATCCTTCGGAGAAAAAGAAATAGCCCTGAATCCGGGCTGAAGCAGCTAATCCTGAAGGACATATTTTCAGGCTCTGCTTGACTATAAATACATTAAGAGGAGTCGGGCCCTGTTTACGTTGTTTGATTTAACGGGTAAAGTAGCCATTGTTACCGGGGGTTCGGGGGGCATAGGCCGGGTCCTGGCCGTGGGTTTAGCGGAAGCCGGAGCTGACGTGGCGGTTGCCAGCCGCGGCCTGGAAAAGCTGCAGCCGGTCGCAGATAAGATCATTGCCGCGGGCAGGAAATCCCTGGCCGTTTCTGTCGACCTGGTCCAGGAAAAATCGGCGGCAGAGATGGTTGACCGGGTCATGCAGCAATTCGGCCGCATTGATATCCTGGTGAATGCGGCGGGCCTGGCCATCCGCAGTGCACCCGAGAGCATGCCGATCGCTGACTGGCAAAAGGTCATGGATTTCAACGCCAGGGGCGTGTTTATATCCTGTCAGGCTGTGGGAAAAGTGATGATAAAACAGGGCGGCGGCAAGATCATCAATATGTCATCGGTGAGGGGCAGGTACGGGGCGCCCGGCACTATCGCTTATGGCACCAGCAAAAGCGCCGTCGACAATATGACGCGGATACTGGCTTTTGAGTGGGCTAAATACAAAATACTGGTGAATGCCATAGCTCCTACTGTCGTAGCCACGGAATTGACCAAACCTTTGCTGTCCAAACCTGAAACAGCTAATGCTCTCATAGCGCGCATCCCGCTCGGACGTCTGGAAGAGCCGCAAGATCTGGTAGGTCCGACTGTATTTTTGGCCTCCAGGGCCTCCGATTTTATTACCGGGCAAATCATATACGTCGATGGTGGAGTGACCACGGGATAACTTAAATTTAAGGGGGTACCCAATGGCAGAACAGGTATTAACGCAATGCACTGTAGGCGGGCCGGTTAAAGTCACTGTGAAAGATGGAAAAATCACCCGCATGCGGCCGATCATGTTTGATGAAACGGATAAGGGCGGTTGGACCATCGAAGCCAGGGGCAAAAAATTCTCTGACCCGCGCATGACTACCATCAACCCCTATGTGGTGGCGGAGAGGATGAGGGTTTATTCCGAAAACCGCATCAAGTATCCGCTTAAGCGGAAGCATTTTGATCCTAAAGGGGAGAGACACCCCGAGCTGCGGGGGAAAGATGAATACGTGCGAATTTCCTGGGATGAAGCCCTGGACCTGGTGGCGGGGGAAATAAAAAGGATCAGGGAGACCTATGGGGCGGCAGCCATCACCGCTATGGCCTCTTCCCACCATAACTGGGGTTTGCTCTTTTATAAAATGGGCCCTTATCCCCGTTTTTACAACCTCATGGGCTATACGGAATTATTAGATAATCCGGACAGCTGGGAGGGCTGGCACTGGGGCGCAGTCCATGCCTGGGGTTATTACTGGAAGCTGGGACATTGCGATAATTTCGATATTCTCCAGGACGGCTTGAAAAACACCGAACAGGTGCTCTTCTGGGCAGTGGACCCCAATACCAGCGCCGGCGGCTACTGCGCCCAGGATACTGTAATCTGGCGCCACTGGCTGAAAGAGCTAGGCATCCAGTGCACCTTTATCGACCCCTGGTGTAACTTTACGGCGGCCCACGTCGGCGACAAATGGATAGCCCCCCGTCCAGGCACGGATGCCGCCCTGGCGGAAGCCGTAGCTTATGTCTGGCTTAAAGAAGATACCTACGATAAATTTTTTGTGGAAAACCGGACCCACGGCTTTGAGGAATGGAAGCAGCACATCCTGGGCAACGGCGAGGATAAGACACCCAAGACCCCGCAGTGGGCGGCCAGGATTTGCGACGTTCCCGCTCATACTATTAAAGCCCTGGCCCGGGAATGGGCCTCCAAAAAGACCATGCTGGCCTGTGGCGCGATGTACGGCACTTCAGGAGCCTGCCGGGAAGCTTATGCCACAGAGTGGGCCAGACTCATGGTCCTGCTGATGGCGATGCAGGGTCTGGGCAAGCCCGGGGTGAATGTTTGGGGCGGGGTGGCCATGGGCGCTCCCCTGGATTTTAACTTCAAAATGCCGGGGTATGCCTCCGCCGGATGGGATGCCTTTGCTACGGTAGCCAAAAAACCGGCTTTTCCGGGTGTCAATAAGGTCACGCAAAAGGTCTGGCGTTTGAACCTGCCGGAGTGTATTCTAAGTCCTCCGGTTAAATGGGTCGGCGAAGGCTTCTGCGGGCAGTATTTCGACCAGCAGTTTAAGCCTTTCACTTATCCCGAGCCGGGGCCTAACGGCGCGGAAATAAAGATGATACACCGGCACGGCGGCTCATTCATAAGCACCATGACCGAAACCAACCGCTGGGTAAGGATGTACCAGAGTCCAAAGCTGGAGTTTGTGGTGATGCAGGACTGCCACTGGCAGAGTGAGACCAGGTTCGGCGATGTCATTCTGCCGGCCTCCACCAACTTCGAGCATTCGGATATTTCCGAATGGACAGCCCCCGGAGGGTACGGACATGGTAATGCCGGGACCAATCACCGGGTGATGATCTACCAGCACAAATGCATTGAGCCGTTATGGGAGTCCAAGCCGGATTGGGAAATCTACAAAGCCCTGGCAGACCGACTGGGCTTCCTGGAGGAGTATGCGGAGGGCAACTCAGAGGAAGACTGGATTAAGAAAATCTTTGAATACTCCGATATCAAGAAATACCTGACTTACGAGCAATTTAAGAAAAAAGGCTATTTTGTGGTCCCTTTGCCGGACGATTATAAGCCCACCGTATCCAATCGCTGGTTCTACGAGGGGAGACCCTGCGATACTCCGGACCCGCTTAATCCCAATCTGGGGACCCCCAAGGCCCACCTTCTGGCTACGGACACCGGCAAGATAGAGTTTGTCTCGGAGAGCTTGAAAAGGTTTGACCCCAACGATAAGGAACGACCGCCTATGCCGCGCTATATCCCCAGCTGGGAAGGCTACGATACCAAAGAACTGGTGCAGAAATATCCCCTGCAGATTGTTACCTCACACGTCCGCTTCTCCTATCATACACAGCATGATAACAAGAACCCCTGGCTGGATGATATTCCGGTGCATCGCATCAAAAAGGAGGGCTATGCCTGGTGGCCAATCCGCATTCACCCCCGGGATGCCGAACAGCGTAATATCAAAGATGGGGACATCGTGAAAGTCTATAATGACCGGGGCGGCGTGCTGGCTATCACAGTGGTAACCGAGCGTGTCAGGCCTGGCACGGTGCACTCCTATCAGGCCAGCGCCAAGTTTGACCCCCTGGAGCCGGGCAAGGCGGGCAGCATCGACAGAGGCGGGGTTATGAATCTGCTAACTCCATCTCGCTGGGTCTCCAAGAATGCCCCCGGGGAAGCCCAAAACTCCTGCCTGGTAGAGATATGTAAGTGGGAGGCTTAAAAAATGGCCAGATATGGAATGATCATCAATATCACCAAATGTACCGGCTGCTACAACTGTCAAGGTGGCCTATATTCCGCTGACCTGTATGCAGTGTGACGAGGCCCCCTGTGTCAAGATGGCCCAGAATGAGGCGGTCTACCGC
>JAGDMY010000187.1 GCA_017860765.1 Chloroflexota bacterium
TGTTTGGCCATAATGTTGATTCCCTGGCCCTGCAGGGGGATGCCGCAACTCTGGGCAAAATAATCTCTCAAGCCGGAAAGACCCGGCTTATTGACCTTAAGGTTGGCCGGTCCCAAAAAACCCACAACGTGATGGTGCGGGAAATCCAGAGGGACCCCATCAGGGGCAGCTTGATACATGTGGACTTTTATGAGGTCAACATGGCTGAGAAAATCAGAGTAGAAGTCCCGGTTGCCATTGTCGGTGAATCGCCCGCCCTCAAAATTAGAGAAAACATGCTGTACCAGACCCTGAGCAGTCTTACTGTCGAATGTCTTCCGGACAAAATGCCGGACAGGGTGCCCGTAGATATCAGCATCATCCAGGAAGTTGAGCAGGCTGTCCACGTCAAGGATATATCTATCCCCGATGTTACTATTCTAAACGATCCTGACCTGGTGATCGCCAAAGTGAGCCTGAGGCCCATTGAGGTCGTGGAAGAGGTCAAGCCGGCTGAGGCCGCCGTGGAAGGCGCCGAAGCTGTCGCTGCTGCCGCTGAAGGTGGCGAAGCTGAGGAAAAAGGTGAAGCCAAGGGCGAGGCCAAGCCGGAGGCCAAGGCCGCTGCTGCCAAAGGCGAGGCCAGGGCCGAAAAGAAGTAGGCTTTACTTAATCCAGACGATTTATCAAGTCCCCTCCACCCGGAGGGGACTTCTTTTATTAAAAGAGCGGGAAATGCTAAAATCAGGGTATGAAAAGAGAATTGATGTCCATTCTGGTCTGCCCGGTCTGCAAGGGGAAGCTGGAGCTGAGGGTCGAAAAAGAAAATAGTACTGAAATAGTCGCGGGAGTCTTATACTGCCCCCGCTGCAAGGTGAACTATCCCATTTCCGATACCATCCCCAATTTGCTGCCTCCGGAGTCCCGGAACTAGTCCGGGGAATATTTTACCCCCTGCCCGGGATTTTCCCAGACTTCGACTGCAGAGACGCTGACTGCCTCCCCGGCGAGTTTGGATTTCAGCCCGGTGCAAATTGTGACAGCTATGTTTTCTGCCGAGGGATTGATCTTATCGAAGGGCGGGATATCGTTCAGCGAGGAATGGTCGAACCCGGCCAGAATGGCTCCCAGATGGCGCTTGACATCGGTAAAATCGTAGGCCAGCCCGATGTCATTCAGCCCGGCTGCCTTGAGCCTCACTACCACGGAGTAGCGATGCCCGTGAATTTTTTCGCACTTGCCCTTATATCCGCGCAGAAAGTGGGCGGCCTCAAAGTGTTGTTCGACGACAATTTCGTACATAGTTTATTGTTTATTCGGGTCGCCCCAGGGGATTACCCCCTCCCTCCCCTCTACCTCGGCCAGCAGTTGTTTAATCGTCTTTTTCTTGACCGGATGCAGCAGGTCAGGGGCGATGTCAGCCAGGGGGACCAGGACAAAAGCCCTCTCGGCGAGCCGGGGATGCGGCACAATCAGTTGAGGCGGGTTGTTGATAATCTGGTCGCCATAAAAAAGAATATCGATATCGATTGGACGCGGCGTGTCAACAGGCACCCTCCCCAGCTTGGCCTCAATACCCTTGGCCATGAAAAGCAGGGTGTTGGCCGGCAGGCGGGTTGAAACGCGAATGACCATATTCAAAAAGCGCGGCTGGTTGGGGTTCCCCACCGGCGCCGTGTCGTAAATCGGGGATTCCTTTTCGATTTTGATTCTCTGGGAGAGAAAGTCCATGGCCTGGCTCAGGTGCAGTCCCCGTTCTCCCAGGTTTGATCCCAGGCCCAGGTAAACTGTAATCGCCGGACTGTTCATCATAGTTTATATTTCGTTCCCCCAGTTCTGCATTATTTGCTTCAATTTTTGTGCCAGCTTCTGGCTGTTGCGCAGGCGCTCCACGAAAATCGGGCAGGCTTCCAGCAGGGAGTTCTGGGCCGCGGTAGCCATACCTGCCAGGAGACTTTCCAGCCCGGCATTGCCGGGTGCCTGATTCATACCCAGTGAGGAGGACTCGAGCTGCTTGCGGAGGTCTTCCGCCGTGAACCTCATCGGTATCACACAGGACTTATACCAGGGGCATTCCTTACATTGGACCACCCCATAAGCCTCGTTCAATACGTCACCCATATCCTATCCTTCTCCTTATCCTTTTCAAGTCTATTTTACTCCTAATTGATTTTGAAAACCAAATCACCTCCACCCCGCACACCCTCCTAAAGCCAGGAGCGAGGAGCAGGGAGCCAGGAGCAGGAACAAGGACCGGGGAGGCAGTGAGCGAGGAGCGAGGAGCAGGGAGCCAGGAGCAGGAACAAGGACCGGGCGCTTTCCGGCCGAATTGGTCTGGCAATCAAGCCCAAATAGTTATAAAATAGCTTACTACACCCTGCAAACGAAGGTGGAGGGAGGGAGCCATGAGACCCTTAAGCTATTCCCAGATTTCGCGCTATCGGACCTGTCCCCTGTGGTACAAGCTGCAATATATCGATAAACTGCCTCCCAAAGAAAGACCTTATTTAAGCTTCGGCGAGGTGGTCCACCTGTGCGCCGAATATTTCTTCAAGGTCCCGGTGCCACCGCCCCCCACCCTCCCCAGGCTGCTGCAATTTTACGCCGCCAACTGGATTTCAGATGGCTATGAATCGCCCGAACAGGAGGAGCAGTACCGGGAATACGGAAAGCAGCTTTTGACCGAGTTCTGGAAAAACCATTACCCCGGCTTCCGCCTGCCGCTGGCGGTGGAGCACCAGTTCGCGGTGAATATCGACGGCGTCATTCTGAGCGGGAAAATCGACCGCATAGACAAGCTGGAGGATGGACTTTCCATCGTCGATTATAAAACCAGCCAGGGCCTCTTCACCGCCGCCCATCTGGAGGAAGACCTGCAATTGACCTTCTACCAGCTGGCCGCGGAAACCCAGTGGAGGCTGCCGGTTAAAAAGCTCACCCTGTATCATCTGCGGAGCAATACCCCCTGCACCTGCGACGGAAGGAGGCCGGAAAAGCTGCGCCAGGCCCGGCAGATCATCCTGGAGGTGGCGGATGGAATCAAGAGTGAAATTTTCCCGGCTACGGAAAATAGCCTGTGCTCATATTGCGATTTTCCGGAGCATTGTCCCTATCAGAAGCATAAGTATGCGCCGGCCGAGCCAGAGCGCAGGGACCGCCGGAGCACTCTGAAGGGAAGGGCCGCCAATGAAATCGTCGAGGAATATGCCGCCCTCCAGGACCGCAGGAGGGAAATAGAGGCCCAGCTGGAAGAGCTAAAGCAGATGATTTGCTGCTACTGCGAGGAAAATGGACTTCAGCGGCTCTTCGGCGATGACCACGCCGTCACCTACCGAATGGTCGAAAGGGCAGGTTTTATTGAAGAAAAGGTCAGGGCCCTACTGGAGCCTACCGGGCTCTGGCCGCGGGTGCTCAAATTCGATCCCTCTCTGGTGAAAGCCCTTCTGGAGGCAGACTATTTAAACCCCGACCTGAGGAGAAAGCTGGAGAACCTTAAAGGGGCCGCCTCGTCCTACGCCGTGCTTTACGTTAAACACCTGAGAGAGGAAGAAGAGTAGCGCTGGCCTATACTTATAGGATTAAGCGCCCGCCGGGCCTACTCATCCTCTTCGCCTCCCCCCTCTTCTTCCAGGGGTGCGGGGGCTTCCGCCTGCAGGCGCGGGAGGATGGGGGCCGCCTTCTTCTTGCGGAGGGCCGGCGGATTCAATTTTTCGATCAGCTTCTTAATATCGCTCAGCTTATCGGCGGACTTATCGTCGGCCACTTCCACTATTACTCCGCCAATCCCCATATCCCAGAGGGCCTGAAGGTCAGCGCCGTTAATGCCGGGGGGCACGGGGACCAGGACCGGTTTGCCGACCAGGTAGACCAGCCTTTGAATGAGCATCAGCCAGTTCAAAGTGAGTGTCTTCTCCTCCCCGGCGCCGGCCGCCAGTACTGCATCCACCGGCAGGTCGGCGGCGGTCCTCATCAGACCCTCGCTAATCGAGACATCTATCTCCAGGACCCGTCCCAGCCGGTCCTTCTGGGTAACCGCCAGAGAAGCGCCCGGCCCGAACACCGCGAAATCGCAGGCAGCATTGAGGACCTTTTTCAAGACCCCGCCATTGGCGGCTTTAATCCAGGCCCCGCC
>JAGDMY010000188.1 GCA_017860765.1 Chloroflexota bacterium
CGGTGCTGATGGAGCCTGTCCAGTGCGCCAGCAGCGAACCGGCGATCCCGGCCAGAAAGCAGCCGATGAAGAAGGCCAGCAGCGTGTAATAGAAGAGATTGACCCCCATCACCTCCGCCGCCAGGTCGTTGTCCCGGATGGCGATGAAAGCCCGCCCCACCCGGGTGCGGGAGATATTTCTGGCCAGAAAGATGCAGATGACCACGATGACCATAATCAGATAAAACTGCTTGCCCTCCGTATCGAAGACCAGGCCCCCGATGGAAGCGTAGGGGACGCTGATGCCGTTGAACCCGCCTGTCAGGCCTGTCCAGTGCTGGATTACCCAGATGATGATGAACTGGGCGGCGATCGAGGTAATGGCCAGATAAAAGCCCTTGACCCTGACCGAGGGCATGCCGAAGATCAGCCCGATGGCCCCGGCTATCAGTCCGGCGCAGACCATGGCCGCCAGGAAGGGTATCCCCAGTTTGCCGCTCAGTATCGCCGAGGTGTAGGCCCCCACCGCCATGAAGCCCATATGGCCTATGGACAGCTGTCCGCAGTAGCCCACCAGGATATTGAGTCCGGTAGCCGCCACGATAGTGATCCCGATGAGGTTGGCAATGCCCAGCCAGTAGTTGCCGAAGTACAGGGGCGAAGCGAACAAAAGGATGAGGAAGCAGATCAGCAGCACCCACTGGGTTTTGGTGCGCACGATCGCCATATCCTCGGCGTAGCTGTAGTTTCTGGTCCCGCAGGGCAAACTGCTCATTTATATTCTCTCAATTCTCTTCTCACCGAAGAGTCCGTAAGGCTTAAACAGCACCACGATAATGATAATGACGAAGGGGATAATATCCTTGATCCCCGCCCAGATATAGGGTGTCAGGTAGCCGCCCCCCAGGCTCTGGGCCAGGCCGATGATGGGGCCCGCCACCATGGCGCCGACGAAGGAGTCCAGCCCTCCCAGAATCACCACCGAGAAGGACTGCAGGCCGGTCTCCACCAGTCCGTAGGAGATGCCCCCGATGCTGGAAATCAGGATGCCCCCCACCGCCGCCACCACGCAGGCGAACATCCAGGACCAGGAGAAGATGGTGGTAACCGGAACGCCGCAGGCCTGCACGGCCATTTGATCGTCCGCCGTGGCCCGCATGGCAATGCCCATGCGGTGGTATTTATAGAAGGCGGTCAGCAGCCCGAAGACAATCAAAGAAATCACGGCCGCCCAGATATATTCCTGGGAAATCACCGCGCTGCCGATGTGGACCGGCTCCTGGGGGAACAGCCTGGGCAGGGCGCCGATGCTTAAAGGCCAGACGAAGTTGACCAGGCCGCCCACGAAATAGGCGATGCCCAGGGTCACGGCAATCAGGGAGAGGATGGGCTGGCCGATCAATGGCCGCAGGGTGAAGCGCTCGATGGCCCATCCCAGGGCCAGGGCGAAGATGAGCACGATGGGAAAGGCCGCCCAGACCGGCAGGCTGGCCTGGACCAGCATACTGTAGCTGAACCAGGAGCAGACCAGCACCAGCTGGCCCAGGGCCAGGTTGGCCACGCTGCTGGACTTCCAGATCAGGGCAAAGCCCAGCGCGATCAGGGAATAGACCATGCCCACCGCCAGGCCGGTTATTAGATACTGCGTTAGTTCTGTCATGCGAAACTTTAATCCTTATTGAAATATGATTTATGATTTACGATTTATGAGAGACCTGGTTTTCTGGATAAGACCCTGCAACAGCCGATGTGTTAAATTCGCCTGTTCGGCTAAAAGGTCAAAATCTTCGCGCTTAAGATAGTCAACGTCTCTGGCTATTAAAAGAAAATTTTTCAATTCGGTTAATGAACCCTGAGCTTGATAATAAAACTGCAGTTTTTCTTTCATCGTTTGCCTGCCGAAACCTTCAGCGATGTTGGCCGTGATCGATGATGCTGCTCTTCTCATCTGGTCCACCATCAGGTAGGTTTCCGCTTTTGGGAACGATTTGGATATCCGATAGACCGAAACTACCAGTTTATGCCCTTCCTTCCAAACATTAAGGTCTGTGAATGAATGTATTTTCGGAGATTCATTATTCATAAATCTTAAATCTTAAATCCTAAATCTTAAATCTCCTCCTAAACCTCTCTCACTTTAATAGTGGTGGAGACGGTGCCCTTGCGCCCGTCGCGGTAGGTCACCTGGGCCTGGACCGGCACCTCTGCCAGGCCGCTGTACAGGGCCTCAATCAGGTCTTTGTACTTCTCCTCCATGAACTCGCGGCGCAGCTTGCGGGTGCGGGTGAGCTCGGCCTCATCCGGGTCGAACTCCTTGTGCATCAGGACAAATTTCTTCACGCGGGCCCCCTCCGGCAGGTAGCTGTTGACCCGCACCAGGTCCTGGCGCACCAGGTCGGCCACGCCGCTCTTCTGGGAGAGGTCGACGAAGGTGGTAAAGGGGACCCGGTGCCGCTCGGCCCATTTCCCCACCATGGTGAAATCGATATTAATGATGGCGGAAACGAAGGGCTTGTCCTTGCCCCCCACCACCATGGCATCCTTGATATAGGGACTGAAGCGCAGCCGGCCCTCGATATACTGCGGCGCATACCTGACGCCCGAGCTCAGCACCCCCAGGTGCTCCAGGCGGTCCAGAAAGACCAGGTGCCCCTCATCGTCTATGTTGACGGCATCGTTGGTATGGCACCATCCCCCCACCAGGGTCTCAGCGGTCTTTTTATCATTTTTCAGGTAGCCGTTGAACATGCAGCTGCTTCTCACCAGCAGCTCGCCCTCATCGGTTATCCTGACCTCGGTGCCCAGCGCCGGGCGGCCGACGGTCTCGAATTTGATCTCGCCCTGGCTGTGGGAGGAGATAAAGCCGGCTTCGGTGCTGGCATAGACCTGGCGCAGCTCGATGCCCATGGCATGGATCAGGCGGAAGGTGTCCAGGCTCAGGACCGAGCTGCCGGTAACGGCAAACCGGATGCGGCTCAAGCCCAGCTTGTCCTTGATCGGCCTGAACAGGGCCAGGTAGGCTATTTTATGCAGCAGCCGCCACCCCGGATTGGGCTTTTGGCCCTGGAACTGGATATCGGCTATCTTATGCCCCACCGGGACGAAGAGGTTATAGGTGAACCGCTTCAGGGGGCTGGTATCGATTATCTTGACATGGATGTCGCTGACCAGGCTTTCCCACTGCCGCGGGCCGTAGACCACAAAGTTGGGGCCGACCTCGTGGGTATCCTCGGCGATGGTCTCCGGCTCCTCCGGGAAGTTGAGGACGGCGCCCGTCAGCAGGTGCGGTATAGTGCCGAAATAGCTGTCCCCGACCCAGGCCGCCGGGAAGTTCGAAATCAGGTTGTCCTTTTCCGTCAGCGGGTAGCGCATCACGAAGTCGCGGGCGGTGGTTATCAGGGCCTGGTGGGTGGTAATGGCCCCCTTGGGCAGGCCCGTGGTGCCGGAGGTATAGTAGATGAAGGCGGTGTCCTCCGGCCGGATGCGGTCCAGGTTGCTCTCGAACAGCCCGGGATGGCTCTTCTCGTAGTCCCGGCCGAGGGCGACCACCTCCGCGAAGCTGATCAGCCAGGGATCGTCATAGTTGCGCAGCCCCTTGGGGTCCCAGTAGACCACTTTTTTCAGCAGGGGCAGGTCTTTCTTGATCTCCAGGAACTTGTCCGTCTGCTCCGGGTCGTTAACGATGGCGAATCTGGCAGCGGCGTGGGTGGCGATATATTTCACCTCGGAAGGGATGCAGTCCACGAAAATGCCCGTGGGAACGCCGCCGGCGGACTGGACGGCGAACTCGCCCCAGAACCACTCCGGCTCGTTGTCCCCGATGATGCTGACGACGTCGCCCCGCTCCAGCCCCAGGCTGATCAAGCCCAGTGAGAAGTACTTGACCCGTTCATAGTACTCCCGCCAGGTGAACCTCTGCCAGACGCCGAAGCGCTTCATACACATGGCCGTGCGGCCGCCCCATTTCAGGGAGTTGGCCCGGATAATCCCGGGAATGGTCTCGACTCCCGTTTCCGCCGCTATATCTTTTGTAATTGATTCGATCATTTTAGTTCAGCTTAGTACCTTCGTAGTTGCGAGGCCTTAGCCTATCCAAGACCTTTTGTCGTTGCGAGGCTCCTGATATT
>JAGDMY010000189.1 GCA_017860765.1 Chloroflexota bacterium
GACTGGACATACTGGTTGGCCTGGACTATCAGCAATTGCCCCGCGAACCCGGCGGCCCTCAATTTATCTTCCAGGCCTCTTAAGTAGAGGGCGACGATTGGACCAACGCTGGCGCTGATGACACAGGTGCTCTCCCGTTCGTACTCTCCCATCTTGGGTAGAATATCGCTGGAATAGGTAATATAAACTCCGTTCAGATTTTGGCGGCAAATTTCTGCCGCCCGGATTTCGTTTGCGGGGTTAGCATAGGAATTTATAAAGCAGATGGCGAGCGACTCAACTTGTTCTCTCCGGATCTTCTCAATGACCGATTTGATTTCATCTTCGCTGACCGGTTTAATAATCTCACCGTTATACCGGGTTTTTTCCTCTACCGTAAATCTCAGGTAACGGGGAATAATAGGTTCATATGGGGGAATAAAGGCCTCGTACATGGACCTGGTTTCAATCTTGAGAGAACGGCGCATCTCAATGATATCCCTAAAGCCACGGGTAGTGATCAAGGCGGTGCGTGATAATTTCCTTTGGACCAGGGCATTGGTAGAGACAGTGGTGCCATGAATGATCCATTCGGTCTTTCCTAAGAACTCCCTCAGCGTCATTTCAAAGAACTGAGCAGCTTCAATAAGGGTATTTATTACCCCTTCCGAGAAGTCTTGCGGCGTGGTGGCTGTTTTAAACTCGTGCAAATTGCCGCCCTCGTCGAGGACCATACTCTCGCTGAAGGTTCCACCGGTATCAATGCAGACTCTGAACATTTATCTCAATCTATCTCCAGGTTTCGCAACTCTAGACCCGCGTTTTCAATCTGGGTGTAATTTTTTGCCCCCTGGTGCCGTTGGGGTCTAAAGGGAATTTGAACTGCCACTCAGGGATGCCCAATTCATGCAAAGCCTGATTTCTCACTTTCCAGAGAGAGGACATCAGATTTTGCCGTTCTTTTTTGGATAGAATAGAAAATATTTTTTGGTCAGTCCGGTTATGCAAGGATTGATTAAATACTTCCAGCCCCTTCCTGGTTAGCCTTATAACCGACCTGGACCTGCCCGAGCTTTTACCTTTTTTTATCAGGCCTTCTCCGATCATCCTATCCAGCATTTCGGTTACCGAGTGAAGCTCGCGAAATAGCTGGCGGGCTATCTCGACAGGAGTAGCCTGACCGCCGTTGTTTTGAATGCACCATAAGACCGCTCTACGCTCGTTGTTGGTACCGAATTGAGCATAGTCTCTTTGTCTGGCCTTTAACACCGCATCCTTGGTCTGCGCCACCATAACCCATAGAATGAAATACTCGTTGCTCAACTCGCCTGCCGGGTTTGCCGTCATTGCTTACCTCCCCTTTTTGCCCGATAGCCTGGAGGCTGCCGAAATTAAAGACCCTGAATATCGATACAGGTTCCCGGTTATTAAGATCGCATTCTTCTGTTTGTCTGCGGTGCTAAGATGAAATATGAAACAGCCTGGCGGCATTCCCACCCAGGATTAAGGATTTTCCTTCCTCGCTTATGTCCAGGCTTTTAATATAGTCCACGCCCTTAGTAAACCACTCGCGCCTGATGGGATGGGAGCTGCCATAGAGGATGTGGTCGGCTCCCAGGATTTTAACAGCGCACTCCAATTGATCCTTCCCCCATTGCGGGGCGCCGGAAATATCAAAGAACAGGTTCCGGGCCAAATACTCTCTAACTTTATCGGCCACCTCAAATCGTTCCATTTCTTCTTTGACTCCCACCTTGCGGGGTGCCAGCATGTTGACATAGGTAAAAAACCCTCCCCCCAGCATCGAATGAATAAATTTGAGGTTGGGGAACTTCGCGAACATTCCGCTGAACAGCTCCCGGCCAACGGCCGTGGCCTGGTCCACGCACCTTCCATATTGACGGCGCAGATTGGTATATTTGACAAGTGAGTTATAATCCACCGGCAGCGGGGTATGATGAACGACGACAGGAATATCCAGCCGGTTGAGTTTGGCAAAATAAGGCTCGAATTCCTCTTCGTCAAGGTACAGTTTGCCATAGTGAGCTGCCAGCTGCACGCCGGAAAAACCCAGGTCTTGAAGGCACCGGTCAACCTCATCCAGACAACCCTGAGAGCCCCAGGGAGGAACAACCGCCAGGGCCAGAAATCGGCCGGGATATTGCCGGATATGCTTTGCCAGAAGATCATTGACAACCTTGCAGGTTTCCAGGCTGAGCCATTCTTGCCAGCAGGGTATCCGCAGAATAGCTTTGTCAATGCCGGCGGAATCCATATCTTTCAGCCGATTCACCGAATCATACTGGGTTTCCGCAAAATTCAGGTTTTCATATCCTTTAGGTTTTTCAATAACCACCTGTTGCGTTTGGGTGCCGGGTATAGTAGAAACTTTGGCATATTCACCATAAGCAGAAGGAACGGCGTATATAAAGGAATCTCTCAAAGACTTGTCCTTAAAAAAGTCCCCGGGGAGCCAGTGCATGTTAGCGTCAATTATCATGTGGGTGGCCTCCTTTTAAGCGACGGATATGGGATTATATTCCTTTAAGACTTCGGAAACGAACATATAGTATTATAACATATCTGTCAATAGGAAAGGCGGAAAAATATGTCGAATTGATCTTATTTTCAGCTAGCGGAGGAAATGGGTGTGACTAGAAATTCCGCTGGCCGGGAAACATCACGCGTGGTATAGAGTGACTATGAGGACCCTCTGGCTCATATAGCGTCAGTCTGGGGCCGCTGCACCAGGATTATACTGGTACTGGTCTGGATTCCATCCCGCCAATAAGAGATTTCCACCATGTCGCCCGGTTGGTGTAACCAGACATTCGCAATAAGATCAGCGGCGCTGCCGATCTTTAAGTTATCAAGCTGGAAAACCACATCTCCTCTTTTCAATCCGGCAGCGTTGGCGGGGCTATTTGGTTTGACATCCGTAATAAACGCTCCGATCTTCGGCCCTCCTCGGTTGGGCATAATATCCGGGGTGACATCTTGAAGATCGACCCCCAGAAAGGGATGGTATGATTTGCCGTATTTAACCAGATCTTGATAGATGTGTTGAACCGTGCCGGTTTTTATGGCAAAACCCACCCCCTGGGCGCCCGTAACGACAGCGCTGTTGATTCCCACGATTTTCCCGGCCAGGTTCACCAGGGGTCCTCCGCTGTTGCCCGGGTTGATAGCAGCGGTGGTTTGAATCATATCATAATAAGAAGTGGAATCGATAGTTAAAGAGCGGTTCAGGTTGCTGATAATACCCTCACTGACAGTGGCTCCACCATTCTTGGGAGAATAGCCTAAAGCGTGACCGACCGCTAAAACCCAGTCTCCAACATTGAGGTTTTCTGCTTTATCAAATTGCAGCGCGGGAAGACTGTCGGCGTTTATCTTAATTACCGCCAGATCGATTATATCATCCATCCATATTTTGTCATTGCTGACAGGGTAATCACTGCGGTCATGCAAAATAACGGCCACACTATTGGCTTTTTCCACGACATGCCGGTTAGTCAATATATAACCATCCGGGCTGAGGATCACGCCGGAACCATTAGATTCCATACCTGCAGTTTCTGCCATCACGTAGACCACACTCGGCAGGACCTTATTGGCTACTCCGGAAAGAGAAGGGAGTGTTGGACCAGGTGTAGTTGAACCGGGTGAACTCGTTGAACCGCCGCCGGCGGCACACGCCAGGGCTGCTCCGCTAAGCAGCAGGCAAAGTGCCAGATTGACAGCAATCAGAACCAGCGAATTTCCCAAGCGATTCATTTGAAATCCTACTGTAATCTGCTTTATCGTACTCTCTCTTATATTATATTCTCTAAAACCCGCCTAATAATTAATATGGAATTCAAAAACATTTGAACGAAGTACTGAAGTCGACGTCAATGTGTGGCCAAAGGCGATACCGAGACTATCGATTAAAAGAAAATAGCCTAGGAGACCGTCCTCCTGAATCTCCATCTAGCAACTTATGCCAGAGGCAGCTTGAAAAAAGCCTTGGGGTTTTCGTAAACCAGCTGATAGATCTCCTGGTAGGAAACCCCGGCCCTTCGCAAAGCCAGGGCTACCATGGGAATGGTGAAATACCCATCCCCCGAGGCTAC
>JAGDMY010000190.1 GCA_017860765.1 Chloroflexota bacterium
AACTCGGGGATTATTTCTGCATCAATGCTGTCCCGGTATTCCTTGTTGGTAACAGTTTTGATGAAGCTGTTCCTGGTTCTCAGCCCCAGCTCCTTCTGGATGACGTGAATGGTCTGCTCTTCCTGAGCCAGCTCGTTGAGAATGGTCAGCACCATTTCGGAGGCTTTGGGCAGACGGCCGTTTTTCCGCAGCCACTCCAGTTTTATTTCAGAGATCCGGCGGCCTTCTTCCATCCTTTTAGCCAGTACCTTTTCATCCTCCGCCGTTAACAGCGGCACCCGGCCGATTTCATGGAGATACATGCGGACCGAGTCGTCAATAACCTCCTGCTCCTCCAACCGCTCGAGAGGTACCTCAGGCTCCATTTCAGCGGCGGGTTTTTCCAATTCGATGGCGTCTGGTTCCCCCCAGGCGGGGATAGGCTCGGAGAGCTCGTCGATGCCAATCTCTTTAACCTCTTCGGCGGGAGGTTCTGTCGCCAGATCGGATTCGGCCCCATCAGGCTCCAGGGTTTCCTCTGCCGGGGCTCCTTCGATATCCTCTTCCTTGGTCTCTTCCTCCTCCCCGTGGTTCCACTGCGTCTCTTTCTTAGGTTTTTTCATTTCTCCCCCTCCCAAACCAGAGTAAAGCTATACGTTTTAACCGGGACCTTTAATTCCCGTATCAAAAATTTTTTTCAGTTCCTGGTCTTCCCCGGTCCCCAGTTCTTCCAGCTTGGCCAGGACCGCCGCCCTATCTCCGGACTCAGCTTCCAGGGCTAGGGCCTCCTCCTGTCTCCTTTTTATGTTGCGCAGGTATCTTTCCCGCAACCGAAGCAGACATTCGCTATACCTGGATTCGATTTCATTACCGGGCAGTTTCCGGCTGACCAAGGAATCGAAATGCTCCTGAATCGCGGGATCCAGGGACTCTCTAGCAATGGCCGGTTCGGCTGCAAGCTGGTATAAATCAAAAATCGCTCGATTTTCGCTGTTTTCAAAGTATTCAGCCAGCAGGTCCCGGCATTTGGTTTTTATCTCGGGATGCTGCAGCAAAATAGTCAAAATATACTCTTCCACCGGGTTGGACTTGATGGCCCGGGTAGCTTTCTGGACCGCCAGGGGTCTCGATTCCCTGGCTTTACGGTCGGTCTTGAATCTGCCAAGGGCTGCCTCCAGCTTCTTATCATCAATACCCACCGCCAAAGAGAGTTTGGTCAGATACTGGTACTGCCGGGTGCCGGCAGCAACCCGGGCTATAATCGGCAAAATGCGGTTGACCGCCTCTGTTTTTCCCGCCGTGGTCCTGGCATCCAGTTTGGCCACCACAGCCCCTATCGTATATTCGATAACCGGCACCGCCTTGGCCACCAGGTCCTGCCATTGTCGCATATCCGCTTTGATTACCTCATCCGGGTCCTTCCCGGCCGGCAGGACAATCACCTCAACCTCGGCATCCAGAGTATTTTCGTACTCCACGCAGCGCATGGCCGCTTCCTCTCCTGCGGTATCCGGGTCAAGGGCCAGCGCGATTCTACGGGTCAGCTTCTTGATGTAGGCGATTTGTCTTTCGGTTATGGCT
This sequence comes from Chloroflexota bacterium, assembly GCA_017860765.1. The sequence continues at coordinate 1,561 of JAGDMY010000190.1, forward strand.
ACCCCCATGGGGGCCGCAACATTCGCAAAGCCATACTGGTGGGCGACGATTACATCCATATACCCTTCCACCAATACCGCTAGATTTTGCTGGCGTATGGCTGACCTGGCGAGGTGAATCCCGTAGAGGCTGCCGCTTTTATCAAAGATCCTGGTCTGCGGCGAATTGATATATTTCGGAGACGAATCGTCCAGCACCCGGGCCCCAAAGCCAGTTACCCTCCCTCTTTCATCCATTATAGGGAACATGATATGGTCGCGGAACCGATCATGGGTCCTGCCCGTCTCCCCGGCCTGGATTAATAGGCCCGCTTCGATCTGGTCTTTTTCCTGGTAACCTTTCCCTAAAAGATACTGTTTGGTATCCTCCCAGCCCGGCAAGCTATAGCCCAGCTGGAAGTCAGTTATTGATTTCTCATTTAACCCCCGCCCCTCCAAATAGCGGCGGGCGCTTTCGGCGGCCGGAGAACTCAGCAGGAGATGGTGATAATATTGAGCTGCAGCCTGGTTTATCTGCAGGAGGATATCCCGGGCCTGATCCTCAGCCGCAGACCTCTCCCGGGAAGGCAGGCTTACTCCCGCCTTATCCGCCAGCAGACGCAAAGCATCACCGAATTCCAGCCCTTCCTTCTTCATGACAAAGGAAAACACATCGCCTCCGGTGTTGCAGGCTCCAAAACAGTGCCATGTCTGCTGCTCCGGGTATACGAAGAAAGAGGGCTTCTTTTCACTGTGGAAAGGGCAAGGTGCGCGCAGGGTACGGCCGGACCTGGTCAATTTGACGTACTGGCCGACAATTTCTGTGATATCAATTTTCCCTTTTATTTCGTCTATAACGCCCATCAGTTTTTCAATCCTAAAACCCTAGTACCTGGGCTTGCCTCTGGGCATATTGGTCGGTCATGCCGGCAATATAGTCTACCACCCGGCGCTGGGGGTCGTCATTATAAACAGAATATTCGGACGGCAAGAGGTCCCGGTGCCCGTTGAAATACTGATACAGAGCACGCACAATCCGGCGTGCGTTTTCCGCTTCCGGCTTAGCCGAGCTTGCGATATAGACCCTTTCATAAAGAAACTCATGCAGCTGGCGGGTGGCTTCCCGGATATCCTCGCTCATCTTAATGGCCGGTTCCCCGCCGGACTCCTCGCCCCTCACCGCCCAGGAGCTTTCCACAATGTCACAGACCATGGTATTGATGCGCTCCGGACGCGAATGTCCTAAAAAGCGGGCAGCCGACTGCGGCAGGTCCGGCTCGGCGATGATATGCCCGCGAATGGCGTCATCTATATCGTGATTAATATAGGCCACCACATCCCCAATCTTACAAACTTCACCTTCCAGGGTATTGGCTTTCCCCCAGTTCTCTCCCATAATATCGATGACCCGGGTCTTGGAATGGTTCAGGATGCCATCCCTGACTTCCCAGGTCAAATTCAATCCCTGCCCGTTGTTTTCTAAAAAGTCCACTATCCTCAGGCTTTGCTCATTATGCCGGAACCCCCCTGGAAAAAGCTCGTTCAAAACGTCCTCTCCGATATGCCCGAAGGGAGTGTGTCCCAGATCGTGGCCCAGCGCAATAGCCTCGGTAAGGTCCTCGTTCAGATTTAACGCCCGGCTAATGGTGCGGGCAATCTGTGAGACCTCCAGTGTGTGGGTCAATCTGGTGACAAAATGGTCGCCAATCGGAGCGATAAAGACCTGGGTCTTGTGTTTTAAACGGCGGAAGGAGTTGCAATGGATAATCCGATCGCGGTCCCGCTGGAATTCCAGGCGCACCGGGCTGGGTACTTCCGCTCTCTGGCGGCCGCGGGAGAGCTTGCTCTTAGACGCCAGGGGAGAGAGGCAATCCTCTCTTTCCTCTAAAATCCGTCGAACATTATTTATGCGACTTGCCATGAGAGCCCTGTTTGGCTTCTATCCTGGCGATGATTTCCCGGGTGACATCAATCATATCCGGACTCACAGAGACAGAGGTAATCCCCCATTGTACCAGTTTCTCCGTCAGTTCTGGATAGACCGAGGGGGCCTGGCCGCATATCGAGCAGGTAACCCCCATGGCTTTGGCCGTAGAGATGGCCTTTTCCAAAGCCACCAGAACAGCTTCGTTGCGCTCATCGAAAATATAGGATAGCTTCTGACTGTCCCGGTCCGTTCCCAGAATCAGCTGGGTCAGGTCATTGGAGCCAATCGAGATGCCATCGATGCCCACGGCAATGAATTTCTCTATGAGGAAAATATTGGAGGGGACCTCTACCATCATCCAGAGCTTAAAGTCTTTAGAGCGGACCAGCCCTTGAGCTTCGATCATTTTCCGGCAATCTGCCATTCCGGGAACCGTCCGCACAAAGGGAATCATCACGTACAGGTTATTATATTTTTCCCTTACCCTCTTGATCGCTTCAATCTCAAGCTGGAAGACATCCGGTTCCCGGATATAGCGGGAGCAGCCGCGATATCCCAGCATGGGATTTTCCTCTACCGCCTCATATTCCTGGCCGCCTTTAAGATTGCGGTATTCGTTGGTTTTAA
>JAGDMY010000191.1 GCA_017860765.1 Chloroflexota bacterium
GAACAGGCCAAACCGTCCCGGGAATACAGGGCGACTCCTTTGGCGAATTCATCTACTTCTGTTTCCAGCTGATTGAGCGGGACAGCCCGGTTAATGAGGTTTATTCGCGCTGCCTCTTTCCCGGTGATCATTTTGCCGGAAACTTGAAGTTCAAGCGCTTTAGTCAATCCTACTCTGGCGATAAGGGTAGGGCTCATAGTCATTCCGCCCGTGCCCAACCTTTCTTCCACAAAGCCAATCTTGCAATCTTCAGCACCGATAATGATATCACATTTTTCAGCCATCATCAGTCCACCACCCAAACAATAGCCATGGATCTGGGCGATGGTGGTCTTGTGACAAAAAAGGACATGCCTCATAGTTTCTCCCAGTATATAACGGTCTTGGAGCAATTTTATCCTAAGACTCGGTCGGCGCACAGTTTCGCCCGGTTTGGGTTCTTTCATGCCGTACATAAAGCCCACTTCACTCAAATCGAATCCAGCGCTGAAAGCCGCCCCGGCCCCCTTAAGGATAAGTACTTTGACATTATCGTCCCACTCGGCCATGCTGATAGCGTCATTGAGCTCCGGAAGTGTTACAGCCCTGTCCAGCGGATTCCGTTTGTCGGGTCGGTTCAACGTGATCCTGGCAACATATCCATCCTTTTCGTAAATTATATTTTGATACTTACCACCGAAAAAAGAGTCATACCGTGGCACTTTGCGTTGGGTTTCCATTTTATCCTCCTACGTATTATTTTCAAAAAAAATTTGCGGTACTTCATATACCCATATGTTTTGCTAATTAATCTTGGGTTTATTCGAATATCCCTTTATTGGAAAGCTGGATAAATTCCTCATCTGACATATTGAGAAATTCACGGCAAATATATTCGGTGTGCTCACCCAAACAGGGACTTGGCCTGAAGGCCCGGGCCGGGGTCTCTGACAATTGAAAAACCTGGCCCAGATGAGTAAAAGTTCCTACCTCCGGGTGCTCCAGGGGCCAGAACATACCCCGGTTTCTGAGCTGAGCATCGTTAAACACATCGGCCGCATTTTGGACCACTCCTGCCGGCACCCGCACCGCTTGCAGCCTGGCCATGACATCTTCGGCGGCGAGGTTGGCAGTCCAGGCGCTGATGATATTATCCAGCTCGGCCTCGTTCTCTTTCCGGGTCAGGAGGGTTGCGAATCTGGAGTCCCGGATTAGTTTATCGTTGCCTACAACCTTACAAAAAGCTTCCCATTGGTCATCAGTAAACACCGCAATAGCACACCAGCGATCATCTCCCTGGCAGCGATACACATTATGCGGAGCGGCGAAGGAACAGGCATTGCCGACTCGCGAAGGTTCCCGGGCGTTGGCTTCATAATCCAGAATGGCCGGAAGTATGAAATATAAACTGGTCTCAAATTGGGACAGGTCCAGGAGCTGACCCTTGCCGGTCTTTTTCCGGTATTCCAGAGCAGCTATTAAGGCCGCCGTGGCAAAGCGCGGGCATATGCAATCAGTATAGGCTGCTACGCCAACTGGCAAGGGCGAGCTATCCGGCCAACCGATAAAATTGGGTATTCCGGTGATGCCCGCCAGGGTCATGCCGAAGGCTGGCAATTCTGCATAGGGCCCCGGGGTCCCGAAGCCGCTCTGTCGCAGCATTATCACATCAGGCTTAATCTCCCTTACCACATCGTAGCTCAATCCCCATTTTTCTATGACTCCCGCAGCAAAGTTCTCCATCACTACATCGGCTTTGGCAATCAGGCGTTTGGCTACATCCAGGGCTTCGGGGCGCTTCATGTTAAGAGCCATGCTATACAAATTCGCATTGAAATAATTATAGTACCCACCCCGATTGAGCCCGGTACTTCCTTCCTTCATGGGTGCACTTATGCGGTTGGCGTCCGGATATGTGCTGGTCTCTATCCTGACTACCGTGGCGCCATAATCGGCGAAATATTTCATCGTTAAGGGACCAACCACCGCCCAGGCAAAAGAAACAATTTTAAGACCACTGAAGACGCTCTTCATTTCATCCATCTTATATCAACCTCTAAATGATCCCAGCTTGCTTAAGCATCACCAGTTGTTCCTCCGAGATGCCCACCTCCTGATATATCGCCCGATTGTGTTCACCCGCCAGCGGAGCGCGGAATCGAGTTTCGCAGGATTCCTCTGACGATTTAACAAATTCCCTGGGGTAGATCAGAGAGGAATCCAGTTCATCATGTTTTATATCCGTCCAGAACTGTCTGGCTTTGAGATGGCTGTCATCCAGTAATTCGCCCATGCTGGATAGAGGACATAAAGAGATGCTTCTGGCCAAAGCCTGCTCCAAAATCTCTTTCTTGGTATGGGTTAAGAAGAATCTCTGTATCGGGAAGGTTATCGTATCCACGGTTTTCTGGGTGATGGTAGCCATATCCATATTTACCCAATCAATCTTCTCGGCCTCCGGGTCGCTCATCCCCTCGCTTTTCATCCATTCCAGCAAGGCTTTGTAGGCCTTGCCCCCCGTTTTTCCAGGTATGAGCAGGAAGAATATATAACCATCCTGGCATTGCCATACCTGACGTTGCAGAGTGGTGGTACTTACCCCTGAGCGATACTGGCCTGAACGCTGCAAGATGATCTTGCGCAGCTCCCAAAATGGAATGGCATTGGCAAGGAAGTAAGCCACGCTTTGCTGCAAGGAAATATCTACCTGTTGGCCCTTACCTGTGGCTTGCCTGTGGTAGTAGGCTATCATGGCCCCCACGGCGGCATCAGCTCCGGCATGCATACACGCCTGCGGAACGCTGATATTTACCGGCGGCCTATCCGGTTCTCCGGTTTGATATAGGAGACCGGACATGGCCATCGCAATCATATCGGACCCGACATAGTCCCGGTATGGCCCGGCCTGACCGAAATACGAAATAGATACCATAATGATCCCGGGATTAATTTGGCTTAGAGTGGAGTAACCCAAACCGATTGAGTCCAAATATCCGGGCTGAAACGATTCTAAAACAAAATCGATTTTTTTTGCCAGGGATTTAAATATATCTTGACCCTGGCGGCTGGTGATGTCTAAGGTTATGCCTTTCTTGTTGTTATTGTAGGCCAACCAGTACAGGCTTTTTTGCGGATCGGGTAGGTTGTGCCAGAAAGGGCCTTTATTCCTGGATGGGTCGCCTCCCGGCCTCTCCACCTTGATTACATCAACACCCAGGTCAGCCAGGATTTTCCCGCCCAAAAAACCTTTTTCATCCGTTAAATCCAGCGCCCGACAAGTAAGAAATGTCACCTTACTCTACTCCTGTAGCTTCTCTGAGTCCTGTTTCTGCATTTGCCGACCTTTTGGCTGCTCGCCTGACGCCGCCGGGTACTGCCGAGGGCGTGGGGAGGGGTACTTCCCGGGCAGAGATCACCCGATCATGCCAGGGGAGGCTAGTTCTTGGTCCGATGTTTGGTTTTTAAGTGAAGGTCTTTTTCCAGGTCGACCACCACGAGGCCCAGATCCACTTCAGGAGGGTAGACTCGATCAAAGCCGATTGCTTTGAACTTTTTTTCATCGTCCTTGAAATCATGCCTGCCTACAGCCAGGTTGCCACCTAAATAAAGGATGACATCCCCTAAGCCGGCTTCCACACATTTTTCCTTGAAGCCCGTGAGGTCCTGCTCGGCCATTCCGTAGAGGGAGCTTATCATTATGGCATCGGCCGCCGTCTCCTGAGCGGCTTTGATGAAATCTTCTGGCGGCGTAAGGCAACCCAATTCGATGACCCTGAAGCCCTCGTCTTTCAAATAGCGGGATAATATCTTGATGCCAACCACATGGGAATCCTGTCCCACCGTGCCGGTTATAATGGTAGAGTTTTTTGCCACGCTGACAACTCCTTTGCTGGTTATCTATATTTCAATTAATGCCGCCAGAAATATTAATATCCTCTCCTGTGATATAACTTGACTGATCGCTTACCAGGAACAGAATCAGGTTGGCCATCTCTTCGGGGGTACCTATGCGGCCTAAAGGAATCGCTCCCAGCGATTTTTGGTAATGCTTCTCGCGGGCCTGTTCAATGGTGATCCCTTCAGCTTTGGCTATTTCTTTGTAATAATTTGGCCAATTCCAGGGCCAGGGTTTTCACCAGACCAATAACCCCGAATTTAGAAACACAATAAGGGGCGCTTCCCGGCATTCCCTTGACTCCGCCCATCGAGGCGACCAGCAAAATCTTGCCGCCTCCCCCTTTGGCAATCATACTTTTTGCCACGGCTCTGGCAAGGAGAAAGGTGCCATTAAGGTTGATATCCAGGACAGTTTTCCATTCTTTTTCATCGAGATCTACTATGGGGGTAGTCATAGAGCCTCGAATTCCGGCACAATGCACGAAGATATCAATCTTGCCGAATTTCTGCACCGTTTTATCTATAGCTGCTTCCACTTCTTGGCTGTTAGCGATATCTGTTACCAGGACCAGAGCTTCTATACCTATGGCCTTGATTTCAGCGGACACGGCATCCAAACCCTTCCAACCGCTATCCTCAGACATCAAGTTCTGGGGTACCAACCATTTATCTGCAATTGCAACGCTGGCTCCTTCCATAGCCAGTCTTAGGGCCACCGCGTGCCCCATACTGCTTTTATTAGCTGCTCCGGTGACCAGAGCGACCTTGCCATCAAGATTGCCCATTTCCGTTACCTCCTCGAGTTAATTGCCCCGAAGCCAGCGCGGGGTATTGTAAGCCTTTAAATATGTTTTAATAACGGGAAATTCCCTTCACGCGTGTGATGCCAAAAATAACAGGCTCAAAATACAATCTGGCCACTGTTTCGACGCCAATTGATTATAGTTAATCACCTGATTGACTGTCTATGATGAGAAACAATGATTAATGATAATCAAACTTTAGGAAGATAAGCTAAAGTCGAGTGAAGGAATATCGCGGTTTAAAATAACGATAAGCATTTGAATCAAAGATCTCTATTTCTATTTGAATTATTTAGGGTAAAATTAATAATATAAATATCATTAGTCAATGATACGCATCATTGACAGTCGTTTGCGTAATCACTATAATCGGCTCACGCCTTGCTAAAATAGCTGGGTATCGAGCTTTGGCCCGAACTGTTTCGGTATACCAGGTTGGCTTCAGTTTGGGCATCATGAGATTCACGAGATAATACAGGAGGAGGATATGAAAAAAATCTTCGCGGTATCATGGGTACTCTTAATTCTGGCGGTTATCTTCACCTTAACCTTCGGAGGCTGCGCATCCCAACCAGCGACGACTACTGCTCCCCCGCCACCCAAGACCTCAGCTCCGGCAACGAGTGCACCTCCGTCCCCACCCCAAACTCAGACTTCAGCGCCCCCTACAAGTGCTCCTGCGCCCCCACCCAAGACCTCAGCCCCGCCCACGAGCGCACCTCCGCCTCCACCGCAGGCAAAAACTTTGCAGATTGCCTACCTTGCCCAACTTGAAGGATGGGCTTCACAGGGTGACGTCAAATCCTTGCAGGGAGGGCAGATAGCGGCAGACCTCTATAACAAAAAAGGTGGACTCACCCTAAACGGGGTAAATTACAAAATAGAGCTCATTTCTGAGGACGGAAAGTCTACTGCCGACGGCTGTGCTGCCGCAGCCAGGCGTCTTGTATTTGACAAAAACATAAAGTTTATTGCGGGAAGTTTTGTGTTTCTGGCCGGG
>JAGDMY010000192.1 GCA_017860765.1 Chloroflexota bacterium
GGGGACTTTATTTCAGAGAGTCTTCCAGGGTCGGCATCAGCCGCTTAAGGCGTTCCCCGACTTTATTGCTCAGACCGTTGTAGCTGGTGATTAAATCTTTGCTATCCCGTCCCAGTTCCGTAACCAGCCACACGATATTATTGGCCAAAAGCATGTCCACGTAGGCTTCAGTCAATTCTTCCATAGTCGACCGGTCCAGAGAGTTGAAATCGCTGCGCCGGGTATTCCAAACCTCGGTCTGAAAGTTTTCCAGCTTGCCATTAAAGGGTTTGCTGGCGATCGCCAGGTTGTTTTCCAGCTCGACCAGGGCATCCGATTTTTGAGGGCTGACCACGCTGGCAGCGGGTGCACTTTTTTTGCGGTGGTTGAGATATTCCTCGACTTTATCTCCTTCAGACAGGGTAGCTTTGAGGTTTTCTTCTACAGCCGGCGACACCCGGCGATCGGGGTTAAAAATTCCCACGGATTCTTTGATGGAATCGAGGGGCTGGGGAGCGGGCGGCTCAAGGGTCTGCGCACTATGCCTGAAGGGGAACTGAAAGCTGCCGTTTTGCCTTTTAATAATGATAAAGCTGACCAGCAGGCCAGCACCGATACCTAATACAATAACTCCTATAATTGAAGGTCCAAACCACCAAGGCATTTCGCTTTCCTTTTCATCCCGGGGTCAAGCCCGTTGAGACCAAAACCCATCAGGCGGGCAGCATACCACCTTTAAAGGCCGAATTTCAGGATCGACTGTCTTAAAAGCTCGGCTTTTTCCCAGATGGACTTCTTTTCTTCATCGACCACCTGGCGGATGGCGGCTTTATGTTCTTCCAGGATCAGCCGGATAGCTTTCCGCTGCTCTTCCAGCAATTCCTGAGAGGCCTTATGGATCTCCTCATCCAGTGCGTTGCGCAGTTCGTCATGCATCAGCTTGCGGATGTTTTCCCGGTATTCATTGATGCTGGCTGCGCCCGTGACGCCATGACCATCTCCCTTTTTAGCGACGACATTCTCCAGTTTTTCCATTTCAGACCTCCAAACAAAACTACCCCCGACTTATTAAAAGGCAAAAGGCACAATGAGGAAGATTTTTCTCAGGATGAATCCATAATAATGTTAACCTTCTTCCGTGTCAAGCAGAAAATTGAATAGCCTGATTATAATTATAATTTAAAGGTATGTTATTGGCGGTGGGTTTCTGATATCATACGTATTAATCGATTGCGATGCGGGAAGTGAACAGCCCCGGAGCGGCTTTATGATATATACAGGGGGTAAGCGAAATGAGAAGAATAATCGGGGTACTGTCGGCGGCTTTAATAACGGCCGCGGTTTTAATGGGAGGCTGCGCCAAGCCAGCTTCACCTCCCTCTCCTACGGCCCTGACTGCCGCGGAGATTTTTTCCAGGGGCGGCGACAAGATGCAGACGATCAACTCCTTTAAATTCGTGCTGGACCAGACCGGGGGCGGTACGCCTATTACCATGGGCATAGAGATGAACAAGGCCAGCGGTGATGTAGTGAGACCGGACAAACTGCAAATGACTATCAACGGGACGGGAATGGGGTTGTCCCTCGAGGTGAAGCTGGTCACGGTGGGCGATAAAACCCTGATGACCAACCCCCTCAGCGGCAAGTGGGAAGTGCCTCCGGACCAGTTCAAAGTGCTCGCCGTGTTCGACCCGGGCACCGGCATTGCGGCCATCATGAAGCAGGTCACCTCACCCACCAAGCTGGCGGATGAGCAAATGGGGGGTGTCCTGTGCTACCACCTGAAAGGCAGCCTCTTATCGGATACCTTGCGACCCATTATGGGCAGTGCGGCCCAGGGAGTGGCGATCAGCTCGGAAGCCTGGATCGGGAAGGACGACTTTCTGGTGCGCCACATCAAGCTGGAAGGCAAGATCACCGAGACCGAGAAGGAGGGGATAGTGAGGACCCTGGACCTCTCCGATTTTAACGAGGTGATTACCATTCAGCTCCCCGAAGCCGGGGCTGCAGCCTGATGAGTGTGTCTGGCGGGTGAGATAAATGCAGCTATTTTTGAAATGGCGCCGGACGGGGACGTCTTCACCCAACCTGATCATGGCAGTAGTCTGCCTGGGGATCTTCATCGCGGCACTGGACCAAACGGTAATCTACGGGGCCCTGCCAGATATGATGCTGGATATCCAGCTTCCGGTGACCCGGCTGGACCAGGCCTCCTGGATTGTTACCGGCTACCTCCTGGGTTACACCTTCGCCATGCCGCTCATGGGCCGGGTCTCGGACATTTACGGCCATGGCCGGATTTACATCCTTGCCCTGGGCATCTTCATGGCCGGGTCTATACTGGTTGCCCTGGCGGCCAACCTCCAGTGGATTGTGGGCGCCAGGGTCATACAGGCCATCGGCGGGGGTGCGGTGGTACCTATAGCTATGGCTATAGCGGGGGATATTTACTCCGGGAAAAACCGGGCCGTGGCCCTGGGGGTGATCGGCGCGGCGGTGGAAGCGGGTGGGGCTCTGGGACCATTTTACGGCGCCGCCGTAGCCCAGTACTGGGGCTGGAAATGGCTCTTCTGGATCAACCTTCCGCTCAGTCTCATCATTATCCTGGTAGTGGTCCTCTTTCTGAAGCCCAGCCCGCGCTCTGAAGGTAAAATTGACTATCTGAACGGATTTCTCCTGGCGGCCGGGCTGGCCCTTTTCAGCCTGGGAATTTCGCAGCAGTCCGGGCCCCGCTTCTGGGTCTATCTCCCCGGTTTCATAGCGGCCTCCCTTCTCCTTTTCGCCCTCTTCGGGTGGCGGTCGCTTAGAGAGTCCGATCCGCTGATCAAACTCGGCATTTTCCGCGATGGAACCTTCAGCAGCGCCAATATAACCAACTTTTTGGTGGGCGGGGCCCTTATAATAGCCATGGTAAATATCCCGCTGATGAGCGATACCATCATGGGGGCTTCTCCCCTGGAAGGAGGTCTGAGACTCCTGCGTCTGACCATCATGCTCTCCCTGGGGGCGGTGGCCGGGGGGTTTATCTGCAGGCACTGGGGCTATCGCTGGCCGACCATCCTGGGGTTGGTCCTGAGCAGTGCCGGGTTCTTCCTGATGAGCCGCTGGACGCTGGCTATTGCCGACCCGCAGATGACTATCGACCTGGCGGTATGCGGTTTCGGGTTCGGCCTGGTGATCGCCCCGCTGGGCACGGCGGCGATGAACTCGGTGAAGGAAGAGCAAAAGGGCATTGCCTCTTCGCTGGTGGTGATGATGCGTATGGTAGGCATGATAATCGGGCTTTCGGCTATCACTGCCTGGGGTATGGACCGCTTCCACCTCATGACCGCCAGTATGTCGCTGACTGAAATCATAGCGGCCCCGGAGAAACTGACCCAGTCGCTCCTGGTCCTGTTCAGTGACTTTTTCCTGGCTTCCGCTGGCATCTGTCTGGCGGCCATCATCCCGGCATTCTGGGTCGGCCGAAAAAAGAAAGCCCTCTGAAGCCCCGCGGGCTCTTGCGGTGTCACTCCTGAAATTGTAAGATTAGTGGAATATCGGCTGTCACACCGGCCGTCAGAGGATGTCTTGGAAAAATCGAACACTGCTCAGGTTGAGTTAAATCCCGGGCAGAGCAGCAAGCTCGCCGCCCTCATAATTACCTCCATTTCCGTCTTCGGGCTGACTTTCATGGGCTCCTCCGTGAACGTGGCGCTGCCTGAAATCGGCAAAGAATTCGGCGTGGACGCCATAGTTTTAGGCTGGATCGTTTCCTCCTACCTCCTGGCGGTGGTAGTCTTTTTGATTCCCTTCAGCAGGCTGGCCGACCTCATCGGCATCAGGAAGATATACTTCTGGGGACTGATACTTTTTACGCTCAGTCTGATCGCCGCCATCTTCTCCACCTCCGCCGCCATGTTAATTGCCCTGAGAGTGCTGCAGGGCGTGGGCAGTGCCATGTTTATGGGAACGGGTCTGGCCATGGTAACGGCCATCTATCCCGCCAGGGAGCGGGGCGCCGCCTTCGGCTTCACTACCTTCGCGGTCTACGCCGGGTCATCGGTGGGACCGGTCCTGGGCGGGGTGATTACCGAGCACTTCGGGTGGAGGTATAT
>JAGDMY010000193.1 GCA_017860765.1 Chloroflexota bacterium
AAATAGGAGGGTGAGACATGAAAAAAGTCCTGGTAGCTTACTTTTCATTATCCGGACATACCGAAAAAATGGCACAATTTATCTCTGAGGGAATCCGTTTCAGCGGCCAGCAAGCGACGATGCAAAAGATCGCCGAAATCAAGTCCGTTGATGGCATTAATGGCTACGACGGTTATATATTCGGGGCGCCCACCTATTTTCAAGATGTCGCGGAGCCGATGAAAACATTCCTCTTCTTAGCCCGTAAGGCCGACCTTAAAGGCAAACTGGCAGCCGCCTTTGGTTCCTACACCCATGATATCTCCTACGGTCCCGGAGGGAATTCAGCCACTATAATATTCGAGACCATGGAATTCGTTTATCATATGCAGCCTTATGAGTTAGGCCCGCTTAAACTTAAAGAGGACTTAGTCGACACTGTCGATGGTATGCGAGCCTGTCAGGACTATGGAAAGGTGTTTGGCGAGAAATTGGAGAAATAAGCAATCTTTCATACTGTCCAGAAACTGAGCTTGCCGAAGTTTACAATATTATGTAAAGTATTGTATAGTTAAGTTAGAATATCTGGAGGCAGGAGCCTTGATTGAAACCGCATCCGCTGAAAAGTTGGAAAAAATATTTTCTCAATTCAAAGGGCTTAGGGACGAGCTAATTCCTATTATGGAAGCCGTTCAAGATGAATTTGGTTATCTTCCCGCAGAAGTAATGTCCTCAATTGCCAGATTCTTGAAAATACCTGAGAGCCATGTTTACGGCGTAGCTACTTTCTATGCGCTGTTCAAACTCACCCCTTCGGGAAGAAAGACTATTCGCGTCTGCCGTGGAACGGCCTGCCATGTAAAAGGTGGAGCTCGGATTCTTAACGAAATACAACACCTATTGAGAATCAAGCCAGGGCAGACCACCGAGGATATGGAATACACTCTGGAGACAGTAGCCTGCATAGGGGCTTGTGCTCTGGCTCCTAATATCACTATCGGTAAAGAAATCTTTGGTCAATTAACCACCAAGAAAGTGGCGGAGGTTTTGGGTGACAGGAGTAAAAGTGGGGAAAAACGGGAATAGGCAATATACTATCCGTTTTTGCCATGGAACAGGCTGCGTCTCGGGCAAAGCTATAGAAGCTCGTCTAACGCTGGAGAAGATGGTAGCCGAAAGAGGTATTGAAGGGGTAAAAATAGATTTTACCGGCTGCCACGGTTTTTGCCAGCAGGGTCCAGTGGTCATAATTGAGCCCGAAGGCATATTCTATACTCACGTTAGCTCCGGAGATATTGCGGATATCATTAGTTCACATCTCTTGAACCACAAGCCAGTCGAACGTTTGTTTTACAAAGACCCTTACACCGGCAAATCAGTTTCCCATTACAAAGACATCAATTTTTATAATAAACAACAGCGGCTGGTTCTCCGTCACTGCGGGCATATTAACCCTGAAAAAATCGATGACTATATTGAAGTCGGGGGATACCAGTCTCTGCATAAAGTGCTGACTTCAATGACGCCGGAACGGGTTATTGAAGAAATTAAACGTTCGGGTTTGCGTGGTAGAGGCGGCGCAGGTTTTTCCACCGGCCAAAAATGGGAATTTTGCCACAATTCTGTGGGCGATCGTAAATATATGATTTGTAACGCCGATGAGGGCGATCCGGGCGCCTTTATGGATCGCTCTATCCTGGAAGCCGATCCTCATGAGGCTCTTGAAGGTATGATTATCGCCGCCTATGCCATAGGTGCTTCCGAGGGTTATATCTACTGCCGTGCTGAAAAGCCCCTGGCTATAGAAAGGATCAGTACCGCTCTAAAACAGGCCCAGGAGCGAGGGTTTTTGGGTAACCATATCCTGGGCACGAGGTTTAATTTTCAAGCTCACTTAATGAAAGGTGCCGGAGCCTTTGTTTGTGGTGAGGAGACTGCTTTAATGGCTTCCATTGAAGGCAACCGGGGCATGCCCAGGCCACGTCCACCCTTCCCCGCTCAAGCTGGATTATGGGGTAAGCCCACCAATATTAACAATGTTAAGTCTCTGGCTACAGTCCCGCTAATTATTGAAAAAGGGGCTGATTGGTATGCTGCTATTGGCACCGAAAAGAGCAAAGGGACAGTTATTTTTGCTCTGACCGGCAAGATAGCCAACGCAGGGCTGGTGGAAGTGCCCATGGGAACGCCTCTTCATAAGATCATCTATGAAATCGGCGGAGGGATACCAGGCGCTAAGAGATTCAAAGCGGTGCAGACCGGTGGTCCTTCTGGCGGGTGTTTACCCGTGAATTACCTGAACCAATCTGTGGACTACGAATCGCTGACCAAAGCCGGTTCAATTATGGGTTCCGGCGGGATGGTGGTGATGGACGAGGATACCTGTATGGTAGATATCGCCCGCTTTTTCATGTCCTTCATTCAATCCGAATCCTGTGGAAAATGTGTTCCCTGCCGTATGGGTACCAAGCAAATGCTGGATATCCTGAACCGCATTACTCATGGCGAAGGCAAAATGGAGGACCTTGATCTGCTCGTGAGCCTTGGGGAAGGCATCCGGAGCGGATCATTATGCGGGTTGGGGCAGACATCTGTTAATCCAGTCTTTACCACTCTACGCTATTTTAGAGATGAGTATGAGGAGCATATTAAGCAGCATCACTGCAGAGCAGCGGTCTGTCGGGGTCTGGTCACGGCACCCTGCAGCCATATCTGTCCAGCTGGAATCGATGTGCCTCGCTATCTTCGCTTCATTTCTGATAATAAACCCTCCGAAGCCTTAGCCGTTATCCGGGAGAAAATCCCCTTTCCGGCAATTTGCGGACTGGTCTGTTTCCACCCCTGTGAGACCAGGTGCCGGCGCGGTCAACTCGACGAACCTATCGCTATTCGCATGCTTAAGCGTTACGCCGCTGAGCATGATACAGGGATCTGGAAATCGAACTCCCGGATTGCTCCGCCCAGCGGTAAAAAAGTAGCTGTTATCGGTTCCGGTCCAGCCGGACTTACCGCTGCTTATTATCTGGCCAAATTGGGGCACTCGGTTACTGTTTTCGAGGCCCTTCCCGAAGCCGGTGGTATGATGAGAGTTGGTATCCCGGACTATCGCCTGCCGAAAGACATTCTTAAAGCCGAGATCCAGGAAATAGAGAAGATCGGGGTTACGGTTAAAACTAATTCTAAAATTGAATCCCTGGATAAACTGACTCAGGAAGGCTTTGATGCAGTTTTTGTAGCTGTAGGTGCCCATCAGGGCTTGAAGAGTGGAGTTCCAGGAGAGGACAATGTTCATGTAATCGATTCCGCCACCTTTTTGCGCAGCTTGAACCTGGGGCAGAAGATGACGTTGGGCGATAAGGTAGCGGTAGTTGGTGGTGGAAATGTAGCTATAGATGCCGCCCGGAGCGCCTTGCGTTCAGGAGCTAAACAGGTCTCGATTATTTACCGCCGCACACAGGCCGAAATGCCGGCCAGTCGTGAAGAAATCGAGGAGGCACTGGCCGAAGGAATTGATATCTACCCCTTATCAAATCCGCTTAGAATAACCGGCCGGGGTGAAGGATTGGACCTGACCTGCATTAGGATGCAGCTGGGTGAATGGGACTCCAGCGGGCGGAGAAAGCCTGAACCTATACAGGGAAGTGAATTTACCTTGAATTTTGATACCATTATCGATGCTATCGGGCAGCGACCCGACATCCCGCCGGAATTTGGCCTGTCAACAGGCCCTGGAAATACGCTTAAGATTGATCCTGAAACCCTGGCTACTAACAGGGCCGGAGTATTCGCCGGAGGAGACGTTGTGAGTGGCCCTGCCTCAATTATTGAGGCCATCGCCACCGGGCGTCAGGCAGCCATATCGATCGATAAATTTCTGGGCGGCAAGGGCATCATCGAAGAGAAATTGGCTCCGCCAGAAGGCGCCATAGCCCCCCTCGAAGAAACTGGAGAGAAACCCCGGCCGGTAATGCCTGAGTTAAGTCCGAAGCGGCGTAAAACCAGCTTTAAACAGGTGGAATTGGGGTATAGCACCGAGAAGGCCGTTGAAGAAGCCAAACGCTGCCTCAGGTGCGACCTTGAAGAACG